>CAZSPO010000001.1:0-31883 GCA_964608775.1 uncultured Chthoniobacterales bacterium
GAAATCCCCCGATTAACCGATGGCGCGCGAACTTTGGAAGTCCCCGCTGGGCGTCGTGTTGGCCGTGGCAGGCAGCGCAGTTGGCCTCGGCAACTTCCTCCGCTTCCCCGGGCTCGTTGCGGAGTATGGCGGCGGCGCATTTATGCTGGCTTACTTTGTTTCACTCCTCATCCTTGGGCTGCCGCTCTGCTGGGCTGAATGGACGATGGGACGGTATGGCGGGCGACATGGGTTTTCCTCTTCGCCCGGCATTTTAGGGTTTATCACGAAGAGCAAAGCGGGAGCCTGTCTCGGAGTGCTCGGCGTGGTCATTCCGGTGGTGATTTACATGTATTATGTTTACATAGAAGCTTGGTGTCTCGGGTATGCGGTCAACTTCGCTCTTGGTCGGATGGAGTTTTCCGATGCCGACGAGAGCATCGGGTTTTGGGCTCGATTCATCGGAGCAGAGGAGAATGGCGCGGCAATTGGCTTTGGGATTGAGCAGGTTGGCACCTTTTTGCTGTTGGTTTTTATTCTGAATTTTGTGTTGATTTATCGAGGCGTCGCAAAAGGCATCGAGTTTTTCTGCACTTACGCCATGCCTCTGCTGCTCGTCCTCGCGCTGGTGATTCTGGTGCGGGTCTTGACGCTTGGCACCCCGGACCCGACGAAGCCCGAGGCGAGCGTCGGCGTCGGGCTCGGCTTCATGTGGAACCCCGAAAAAGTCCTTCTGCTCGAGCAGACCGAGCCCGGGCAATGGATCGAAAACCGCGACCTTGTTGGTCCCGATATGTTAGGGGCAGCCGCCGCGCTGGTAGCCGAATCGCCGGACCGTTATCGCATGGAGAAAGTCGGGATGTTCACCCAGCTAAAGCGGCCCGAACTCTGGCTGGCCGCAGCCGGGCAGATATTTTTCTCTCTCTCCATCGGGTTTGGGGTGATTATCACCTATGCTAGCTACCTCAAGCAAGGGGATGATGTCGTGCTCAGCGGGCTCGCCGCGACCAGTGCGAACGAGTTTTGTGAGGTCGGCTTGGGCGGTCTCATTACCTTGCCTGCGGCGGTAGCCTTTCTAGGGATCGCCGGACTGGTCGGGCTTGGCACCTTCGATCTCGGATTCAAAATTCTGCCGTTGGTCTTTGCGACCATGCCCTTTGGTCAGCTCTTCGGTGCCCTCTTCTTTTTTCTGCTTTTCCTGGCGGCGGTCACCAGTTCGCTCTCCATGCTTCAGCCCGGCATCGCCTTTTTGGAGGAAGCCCTCGGGATCGGTCGAAGAGGATCGGTGGCGTTGCTCGGTTTTATGACAGCGGTTGGATCGGGGTTCGTTGTCTTTTTCAGTCAAGATGTTAAAGCGCTCGACACCCTTGATTTCTGGGTGGGCACTTTCCTAATTTATCTTTTGGCGACCATCCAAATTATCATCTTCGGTTGGGTGCTCGGCGTGGACGACGGGATGGCGATGGCGAATGGGGGGGCCTCCCTTCGAATCCCGCCCTTTTTCCGTCCGATCTTCAAGTTTGTCTGCCCGGCCTTCCTCATCTTGGTCTTCTTCTGGTGGCTGACCTTTGATGTGCTCGGGCTCGGCCCCGGAGCGCCGAGCGGATATGTGCTCGATCTGTTCGGTGAGAAACCGAACGTGGTCGCCCTCCTCTCCGTGGGGCTCATCTTGCTTGTCGGAGCTGTTTTCACGATTTTAACCGCTATCGGTCGCCCGTATCAACGCCTCAACACCCAGCAGGAGGAGTCCCGATGACTTTCTCGGGTTGGCTGATCATGATTCTCAGCGTGGGCGGTGTCACCACCCTCTTTGTTTGGGCATTTTACAAAGTCTTCACCATCCCGGGTGAATCAAAGAAAGTGCACGGGTTTGAACAAGAAGAGCCGCCCCCCCGCCATCCTCCCGGATCCTGACCCGGACAAACCCCGCTCTTCCGTCCAACCGCTTCCGTTCTTTCCCCACCGTGGGGATAGGCCATTTAAAAACTGGCACCATCCAACCAATCCGGTTCAACGAGCAGCACGAGAGGGTTGGGCGACGATTCCGAGGCTGGTTGCCGGATCAGACTGTCTAAGCGACGAATGGCCGCATCCGCCAATCGGTCAGGAATCAGGGTGAACCCTGCCAATGGCAGATCAAACCGCTCCGCTTGCAATGGATCGATGTGCAGCCCGAGCACTCCCACCTTTTTCGGAATCAGCAGCCCACGCTCTCGCAACCAGGGGATGAGGGAGGGTGCATGCAGGACGACGCAATCGAGCCGCTGGGTTTGTATCCAGTGCAAAACGGTCTTTCTCCCGTTCTGGTTTAGCGGATGCGGGGTTTCAAGCAGCCAATCCGCTTCGAGAGGGAGCCCGTGTTGTTGTTGTAACCCGAGCAATGCGCTGCGACGCACCTGGTTGGCCGAAGCAATCAAAGGAGTGCGCGGCACGGTGCAACCAATCCGGCGATGGCCCCGTTGCCAGGCCATGCGGAAGGCCATTCGGGTCTGCCGATATTGATCGAAAGTCACCATGTCAGCCCTCAAGCCGGGCAAGCCGTCGTGGACTTTCACCAGCGGCACGGTCAACGATTCGGGGTCGAGCCGCTGCATGCCGTCGGCAAGGGTGTCAAGCACCAGCCCGCCGATGCCTCGGGCTCTCACGATTCGGGCGAGTTGGCTCGGGGATTGGAACGCGGCGAGGTGGAGATATTCAAATCCATAACCGAGGGCAGCGGCCCGCTCGCGACAACGCAGGTAAAGGGGCAATTTGGGGTGGGCCAAACGTCCGGCGGTCAGCAACCCGATGTTATAGGGATGGCCAGGCACCCGGCCCCGTTGCGCGGCGAGGGCGGTGGCTGCCGGATTGGGGAGATACCCGCGAGACGCCGCATGGGCTAGCACCCGGGCGCGGGTGGCCGGGCTCGTGCGACGATCCCCTCGGAGCACGGCGGCCACAGCGGAATGAGAGAGCTGCAACTCGGCTGCGAGATCGCGGGTAGTGACTTTGCGGGAGGACATAGAGCAAGCATGCGATCAAGGCAGAAACGAGGCAAGAGCTGGGGGCTATCCGTGCCGATTATCCCGTGCGCTCTCACGATTTCGGATTCTTGGCGAAAGAAAGGCGATCACGGTTTCGCCACGGTTTCGCCACGGATTCGCCACGGTTTCGCCACGGATTCGCCACGGATTAGCTTATTCCAGAAGCCGAGCCTGCCGCTTCCTGCAGTCGCCGATACAACCCTGGGTCAGCCAGCAATTGAGCGGGCGGACCCGCTTGCACGACCCGCCCTTCCTCCAAGACCACCACATGATCCGCATCCTCAATCGTATGCAACCGATGGGCAATCACAATCACCGTCCTCCCCGCTGTCGCCGTCCGGAGCACCCCGCGAATTTCCCCTTCGGTAATGGCATCTAGCGCGTTGGTGGCCTCGTCTAGAATCAAAATTTGCGCCTGCCGAATCAGCGCCCTCGCCAAGGCTAGCCGCTGGCGTTGCCCCCCCGAAATTCGCACCCCGCGGTCACCCAACACCGTCTCCAAGCCCTGGGGCAACCCTTGGATAAAATCCCACGCACAAGAAGCCCGGGCCGCCACTTCAATCTCGGCCGCGCTCGCTCCCGGCACTCCATAGGCAATGTTTTCCGCCACGGTGGCATGAAAAAGAAACACCTCCTGACTCACCAAGGCGATCCGACTCCGCCACGAGACAAGATCAAACTCACTCAACGGGGTTGTATCGGCCAAAATTCGGCCGCGCTCCGGTTCGTAAAATCGACAGATCAAACTCGCCAGGGTGCTTTTTCCCGCCCCCGACGGCCCCACCAATGCCGTGGTTTTCCCCGCCGGCAACAACAGATCGAGCCCGGAAAAAACAGGCGGTGCCCCGGACTCATATCGGAATCCGACCGATTCAAATCGGATACCCTCCCGCAAAACCGCTGGCTGACGGAAGCCGGATGCAGGAATCCCCTTCCCCTCGGGATCAAGAAAATCGTGGAGCGCATCAATGGCAGGCTCCAATCCCGCGAAGCTGACCCGGTCGAAATCCATCTGCTTGATTCGGGGATGCAGTCGGTAAAGGAGCAGGAGAAACGCGAGCGTGCTAGCCAGACTTTCACCCCCCCCCACAAGGGCGGCTCCCAGGATGGCCGCCAACAGGAGGGCGCTGAATATTTCCGAAACGGGCCCGACCGCCCCGCAGAGTCGTTCCATTTGAAAAAAGGTCTGGCGCACCCGGCCAGAGACGTCGGCAAATCGAGTGGATTCACTCGCCGCCGTGCCGGACGCATGGATGACGCGGAGGCCCCCGAGGATTTCGAGCACCCGTTGGCTCAACTGGTTGTCGGCATCATGCGCTTCGGCTCCGAGCGCTTTGATTCGCCGGGTAAGACGACGCAGCAGATAGGAGAGAATGAGAAATGCGACACCGGCGACGAGGGTGAGTGGCCAGGAAATCCAGAGCAACGCCCCTCCAAAAATCAGGGTCATGCAGAGGTTGATAAGAAAATTCGTCACCAATCCGACTGCCGAACTGACCCGCCAAGGCTCTTTGTTCAACAGGTTAGCCAGCCGACCTTGTTGCTGGCGCTCGATCCAGCCAAGGCCGACGCGGAGCAGGTGATCGGCGAGCCTTTTTCGCAGGCCATCACTGCGATCCGCAATCATCCATTGGGAAAGGACGGAATAAGCGAACGCGAGAAGGTTGCGGAGCAAAATTCCCACCAAGATCAAGAGGCCACCTGCCGCAAGTCGCTGTTCGGACGGCCAATGGGCGAGCCAGGGAGGCAGAGCCACGGCCGTGGCCTGGCCCGTTTCCATTTGGACGAGGGGAATGATCAGCGTGATCGAAAAGACTTCCGCCAATGCGGTCGCCACCCCCAGCGCAATCAGCAAGAGCGGGATAACGGGGCGCAACTGCACCAGGCCGAACAGGCGTTCAAGGGAGCGGCGGAGGTTCGGCATGGTCCTCAGGGTGGAAAGGCTGCATGACCCGACGCCAACGGCGGTCTTCAATGGCGTTGAACAACCACCAAAGCGGCTTGGTCTCCGTCCAGGTCCGAAGTTGTTCCCGATGACTGGCAGCCACCTTTTGCGGCGTTAATCGTCCGTCACTCGCCAAAGCAAGGCTAGAAACCACAAAGGCCCGCCAGAGCGCCGGGCACCACCAAGAAGCCGAGTCGGCTTTCCAAGCGGTCAACACGCATTCCTGGGCCGAGGCATACGCTCCGCCGATGTAAGCTCGCATAGCGAGATATCCGTAAAAATGCCCTGCGCTCCATTGAAAAACCGCCGGGGGCGTCTCCGGTCGGATGGCTCGCGCCCGCGCCACGGCGTGCCGGTAAGATGTCGCCATTCGGGCGGTCTGAAGCGACATGGTATCGGGCAGTTGCCGGTAGTCCGAGAGATAATCGCGCACCAAACCAACCGGCCCCCGAGCCGCCAATTGCAACGCCAAATCCCAGTCCTCACAGCCCTGGCCGCCCCGTTGTTGTCGCCGGGTCAGATAGCCGCCACAGGCTCGAACGTCCGCCGTTCGCAAAATCGGCACACTCGCATTCCCAATGAAATTGCGAAACAACAACGCCTCGAACGCTTCCCCCTCCACATTCCACCAGGGACACGGCCCCAGCAAGCGATCCTCCGCATCCACGGACCGACTCAGGCAATAGACCAGCGGCATTCCCGGGCCTTCGGCCTGCATGCGAGCGACCTGCCGGGCAATCTTTTCCGGATGCCAACAGTCGTCCGCATCCAGCGGGGCAATCCATTCGCCGCGCGCCTCGGCTATGCCGTGGTTGCGGGCCGCTCCCACCCCGCTATTCGAGATCCCGAACAGCCGGACCCGTGGGTCGTCCTGGCAATGGGCGGCGACGACAGCGGGGGTGGCATCCGTTGACCCATCATCCACGACTAGAATTTCCAGGCGAGAATAGGTCTGACGTCGGGCGGAATGCAGCGTGCGATCCAGCCAGCGCGCGGCGTTATAAGCGGCGATCACCACGCTGACGAGCCCGGGTTCTCCCCCTCCCGATTTTGATGAACCCGCCATCGGATCGGAAGCTAGAGCAGAGCAGGAAACCATCGCAACATTCAATCTTTCAGGAGATAACCAGCAAGGCGCTCTCGCCCCCATTCATCCACCGAAAATTTTCCCAAACAGCCCGAGTATTTGCACGAGCAGGAAAACGGTGAAGGCGGCAACGAGCAGAATGGCACCGAGCAGGAGCAGAACCAACCCGCTTACAAAAAGCCAGTCGCCGAGGGTCGAGGCCCGGGCGGGATGGCCACTCCGGGCATGACGCCGAAGCAATTCATAATTGCGCTTGTTGGACTTAAACCAAACGCTGAAGGCATCGCCCAAAATCGGAATGCTCCCGATCAACGCATTGACCAGAATGTTGAGCGCCATCCGAGCCAGCACGATTTTTGGCAAGCCCTTTTTGACGGTTTCGAGCAGGGCAACGGCGGAGATGAAATTGGCCGACGTATCACCAAACCCCGGAAAAAGCCCCAGAATCGGATCGAGCCCAATCCGGGTCTGAGTGCCCGGAATTACGAAGAGATCATCCATCAGCACCGCAACAAAGCGGAGTAACGGTGATTCCGATTCTGCCGGTGGCAACACTTCCACTTCAATCTCCTCAGCAGGCGGAATCGGCGGCTTTTCCGGAACGGACATTCGCCACAGTGCCGGATTTTTTTCAGCGAGCAAGCGTTGAAGCCGCTATCTCGCCGAGCCTCCCCCAACGCCCCACTCGACGCTACTCTTCCCCAACAGCAGGCGAGGCCTCAGGAGCCGCCGCTTTCCCGCTCTCGTCCGTTGGTTCCGTTGGTTCCGTCGCCGGACCAGCCGGGAGCGGGATCGGTCCCTCCCCGACTGGGAGCGGCTCCTCGCCCGCGATCTCAGGAGGAGCCACCGGGTCAGTCGGCAAATCCCCGCCCGGCACGCTCTCATTTTCTGAAATTGGCAGCGGGTCGTTGATATCTTCGAGCGACAAATTCTCCCCGGCGTTATCGAGATCTTCCGCAAATGCATACCGATAATGCACGCTCATCGATTGAAAGGTCTCCTCCCCTCGGATCACCCGGTAATTCAGCAGAAGCAGCTGCGTATCAAACTCTCCCCACTCAAACCCGAGCATTTGCTGGTTCACCCCGGGTTCGATTTCCCCCTCCTCCTTCACTTTCCGGGGTGGTCCCAGGGCTTTGGTGAAAAATTCTGCGTTGCTCAGCATCAATTTGTCATACTGCGCGTCGTCCCACTTCTCCTCCCGGTAAACGAGTTCGATTTCCACTAATGCATCCCGTTTGAAAAAGAAAATGGCATGCCGCATGCCCGGCCGTACCAAACCCGAAACCGTCCAAGCCGTCCGGTCATCAATCAGCTCTTCCCTCTCAATGGTGCACCCCGCACCCGTGAGAATTTTTCGCATGTTCCCAATATCATCCCCCCAATAAAAGCCGAACGGCGCACGCAACCCACCGAATTGCGCAACTGCCTCGGTTGCAGGCAGCCACAAAAGCAGCAGCAGAACCATCCAGAGCGGCATGAAAGTTTTCATAGGAAATTTTCTATGGGAAACAAACGACAGACTTGGTCAGAAACTCGGTTTTTCGACAGCCGATCAAGCTTTTTTGACAGCGGCAAGCTGCAGTTCCCGCAACTGCCGAGGATCGATCGGACTCGGAGAGTGGGTTAGCAAGTCAAGACCCCGATTGTTTTTTGGAAAGGCCATCACTTCCCGAATGCTCGTCTCCCGACAAGCCAACATCACCAACCGGTCGAGCCCAAGCGCCACCCCGCCATGAGGCGGCACCCCAAAGGAAAAAGCCTCCAGCAAATGACCGAACAACGTCTGCTGCTCTTCGTCGCAAATTCCTAACACGGTAAAAATCTGACGCTGGAGTGTGCTTTCGTGAATCCGGATACTTCCCCCGCCCAACTCCACCCCATTCAAAACCACGTCGTAAGCTTCCGCCCGCACCTCCCCGTATTCGCCTGCGGCTAATTTCGGCAGATCCTCCGCTTTGGGCCGGGTGAAGGGGTGGTGGACGGCATTCCATTTCTGATCCTCTTCGGAATAGGCCAGCAAGGGAAAATCGGTGACCCACAAAAAAGCCAGCGCCTCCGGGTCCACCGCCACACCAGCCATCTCCGCCGCCCGCAATCGGATACGGCCCAAGACATCGCACGCCGCATCCCGGGCATCGGCCGCGAAGAGAATCAAATCGCCCTCTTCAATCGCTGCCCGATCCGTGAGCGCGGCTTTTTCTTTTTCACTGAAAAATTTCACAACGGGCGATTTCCACCCCCCGTTCTCCACTTTGATATAAGCCAACCCCTTCGCCCCGGCTTGCTGAGCGAGTCGGGTCAGCTCGTCAATCTGACCGGTCGTGATGCCGGCAAACCCCTTCACATTCAAAACCTTGATCGCCCCCCCCTTCGCCACGACCTGCTGAAACACCTTCAGCTCGCACCCCGCAAAAATATCGGTGGCATCGACCAGCTCCATGCCGAAACGGGTATCGGGTTTGTCCGACCCAAACCGATCCATTGCCTCCCGCCAAGTCATCCGTGGGAAAGGCACCGGCACCGGTTGTTCACACGCCTCACTGAAGATCCGGGCGAGCATGGTTTCCACCCAATGGATGATTTGGTCAGCATCGACAAACGATGCCTCTAAATCGATCTGGCTAAATTCCGGCTGGCGATCTGCCCGCAAATCTTCATCACGAAAGCAATGCGCAATTTGAAAGTAACGCTCCATCCCCGCCACCATCAGCAGCTGTTTGTATTGCTGCGGAGCCTGCGGCAACGCGTAGAAATTGCCGGGGGAAAGTCGGCTCGGCACCAAGAAGTCACGGGCTCCTTCCGGGGTGCTCTTCGATAAAATCGGTGTCTCAATCTCGACGAAGCCCTCCGCATCAAAGTGGTCCCGAATCTGTTTCACGATCCGATGCCGCATAATCAGATTGCGCCGCATCCGCGAGCGACGCAAATCCAGATAGCGGTAGGTCAGCCGCAAATCTTCGTTTGCCACCTCCTTATCGAGCGGGAAGGGAAGCACGGCCGCTTTGGAGAGGACTTCCACGGTCGCCGCGACCACCTCGACTTCCCCGGTTGGCAATCGGGGGTTTTCCGTCCCAGCCAACCGGCGGACCACTCGGCCTGTCACGGTAATCACATCTTCCGCCCGCAAATCATGGGCCTGCCCAGTGGCCTCCGCCGCTTCCTCGGGTCGGAACACCACCTGGGTCAACCCTTCCCGGTCGCGGAGATCGAGAAAAATCACCCCGCCATGATCCCGACGGGAATCGACCCAGCCGGAGAGGGTCACGGTTTGGTCGAGATGATCCGGGCGAATTTCGTGGCAGCGATGCGAGCGATACATGAGCAGGTTAGGCAATAGGGAGTTGAAGGAAATCGGGAACTCTCTCGTGGGCGAGGGCCCGTTCGGTGCGGTCGGAGAGGGTCTTGACATTCACCAGCGGCCATTCGGCCCCCACGACCACGGCGTGAGCGGCACCGAGCTCTTCCGCTGCTTGAAATTGTTTACCCACTTTCAGAGGGGCAAGCGGGGCGGCACTCTTGATGCCAACTTCTCGCAAGCGATGCAGCAAACCCAGCGCTTCGGACCGCCGCGATTCATCGGCAATCACCACATAACAATCCAAGGTGCGGCCCGCTGACAACGCCGCCTCCTGCCTCGCGCGGGCGGCAGCCGTTTCATTGATCAAATTCTGCAAAGTCACATCCCCAAACGCTACCCCGATGGCCGGAAGATCCACCGCCCCATCGCTGAGCAGCCGCAACAAATGATCATACCGCCCACCGCCAGCGAGCGCCCGCATGGAGGCCCCGGCGTCGAACAGTTCAAAAACAGTCCCTGTGTAATAAGCCAGCCCGCGAACAATTCGCGGGTCGATGACCACGGCGTTCCCACATCCGGCATCGGTAAGCCCAGCGGCCAGGGTCGCCAAGGGGGTCCCCTCAAGAGAGGGAGCGGCCGCAAAGGCCACGACCGCATCGACGCTTAACCCCAAGCTCGCCAAACGGTCTAACAACGGCTGGGGCGTTTTCCCGGGGGCCTCAAAATCGAATTTATCAATCACGGGCAACAACGCATCCAAATCCTCACCGGACCGATTCTGTTGGGCAAGAAAATGCGCCCAGAGATCCCGGCTACCCAGCCTGACCTTCACCTGATTGGAATCAAAGCCCAACGCCCGCACAATGGCCACGGCCAGGCTAATGAGTTCAATCTCAGCCCCCGGCCCGGCTTCGCCAAAAATGTCGGCGTTAAATTGAAAAAATTCCCGCAAACGCCCCCGTTGGGTCCGTTCAAATCGAAAAAAGGGGGCGATGCTAAACCATTTGAGCGGTTTCTTGTATCGCCCCGCCCGAGCCGCGATCATCCGGGCAAGGGAAGGGGTCATTTCGGGCCGGAGCGTGACTTCTCGCCCCCCTTTGTCGGTGAAATCAAAGAGTTGGCCGAGCAGTTCGCCCCCACTCTTTTTACGGAATAAATCGAGGCTCTCCAGCACCGGCGCGTCGTATTCCACAAAACCAAATGCGCGCGCCACCCGTCGCCAGGTCGCGAACAGATATTCGCGACGCGCAAAGTCTTCCGGGAAAAAGTCCCGGAATCCTGTGAGCGGTTGAAGAAGAGGAGCAGCCATGATGCGTTGTTGGGGGCGCAAAACTTGCCGGGGCTCCCTCGCTTTGCAAGTCATTCCGGCCTCCCGCCAAACCGAGGCGAAACAAAAAAGGGATAAGCCCCCCTCCTTCATAAAACCAGTCGTGTTTGCGTGATCTTTTTGCGAAGGCCTTTGTCGTTCAGGTGGTTACGCATCACAACGGACACGTTTCCGAGCGAACTTCGCGCCCTGCACAACAATCTGCGGCGCAACGCCTTTCCGCTTTTATGAACCATGGAGGTAAATTATCGTGCCGCCGACTGATTTTTCCGAAATAAGCCGGTGATGCATCCGGACCTCCCATCAGGCTCCCCCCCGCCTGGCGAAGCAGAAGCGGTTTCTTTTGTGGTCCCGACGCTCCGTCGGCCAGCCTTTCTTCGCCTTTGTCTGGAAGCGATTCTCCAGCAGGAATCGCCATGGGAAATTGTGGTCGGCTGCCAGGAAACCGATGCGGAATCTTTGGCTGTCATCACCGCATTTGCCAAACACGCACCCGTTCGCGCCGTGCCGCCGGAAGGCCCCGGAGTGATCGGCTCCATGACGGCGGCGCTGGGTGCGACCCGCCATCCGTGGGTGGCTCTAGTCGATGACGATGTTGAGCTGCCCCCCCACTGGTTGGCCACCGCCCGCCACCACCTGCGGACGGATCCGGGTGCCGTCGGGGTGGCCGGACGCGATTTTCTCCAGGACCACCCAGACGCGCGCCGAAAGGAGAAACGGCTCGCCTCGGTCGGCTCTGTCCAATGGTGTGGACGGATCACCGGCAATCACCATTGCGGCGGCGGCACACTCCGGCCCGTCCATTTTCTCCGGGGATCAAACTGTCTATTCCGAGGCGACTTCCTTCGGGCCACTGGCTTCGAACAGGGTCTCGAAGGAGGTGGCGCACAAGTCCACTGGGAGTTGGCCCTCGGCTTCCATGCCATGCGGCAAGGGCGGCACCTGCTCTATGACCCCGACCTTGAGGTGCTGCACCACGTGGCCCCGCGGCACGATGCCGATTCGAATCACCGCGGGATTTTTGAGGCGGGGGGCGTCGAAGCCATGGCTTACAATGAGACACGGATCGTGGCGCGACTCGCTCCTGCATGGATGCGGGTCCGAATTTTCCTCTGGCTTGCGGCCGTGGGCACGGCGGAGTGCCCTGGGCTGTTGCACGCTGGCCGGGCCCTTGCGGGTCGGGGAAAACCCAAACTGGCGGCGAGACTCCGAGCGGTCTGGCGAGGGCGTTGGCGGGCCTTGCGCCATCTCTTCACTCCGTTGGACAAACCGCTCGTCAACGATTAATTCTCATGGCGGGTTCCTCATTCGCCCATGCCGCTCGAATCATTGAAAAAACGCCGGACCCGGGTCGTCGCCCTTGCCGAAAAGTTGGCGGTGACTTATCCCGGGGCCCATTGCGAGTTGGAACATCGCAACCCCTTTGAGCTGCTCGTCGCCACCATTCTCTCCGCGCAATGCACCGATAAGCGGGTAAATTTGGTGACTCCGGCCTTGTTCGCCCGGTTCCCCACCCCGGAGGCGATGGCGAAAGCCGACCGGGATGAACTGGAGCGTCTCGTGCAATCCACCGGATTTTTCCGAAGCAAAGCCCGCAGCATTCAGGAAGCCAGCCATGATCTGGTGACCAAACACGGCGGGGAGGTGCCGGCCTCAATGGAGTCTTTGACCGCGCTCCGGGGGGTGGGGCGCAAAACGGCGAACGTCGTCCTGGGCAATGCGTTCGGCATTGAATCGGGAGTGGTGGTCGACACGCATGTGAGTCGATTATCCAAACGGCTTGGGCTCACCCGTCAGACCGACCCCGTCAAAATCGAACAAGATTTAATCCAACTCGTGCCCCCGCCACAATGGACGCTCTGGAGCCACTGGCTCATTTTTCACGGACGCCGCCGGTGCGACGCCCGACGACCGGATTGCGCCGGATGCGAAATCGCCACCCTGTGCCCGAGCAGGGGGTCAGGCTAACATTTTTGACAATGAAAAGGCTTGCAAACGAAAGGCGCGAGGGGGAATCCCTGTGTGTTTCTTGAAGGCCGCGTAGAATGCAGCCGACGACCCGAACCCGGCCTCCAACGCAATATCAAGCACCTTCCCGTCCGTGGTGAGTAGCAGCCGCTGAGCATGAGCCAACCGCAGGCGGATCAAATAATCCCAAAGACTCATCCCACACGCCTGCCGGAAGTGCTGGGTAGCATATTTCGGGTGCAAGCCAACCGCCGCCGCAATCTTGTCCAGGACCAGGGGGTCGCGGAAATGGTGCGCCAAAAAACCCGTGATCCGTTCCACATGGGAGGAACCGGTCCCAGATAGTCGCGAGCCCGACCCGACGGGCACCTCGATTTCTAAATTCAACCGGGCCATTCGGGCTTCCATCTCCAGCGCAAGCACCTGCAAACGACGTTCCTCTCCGCTCTCCCAATCGGCGAGCCATTGGTGCATCGCCTGTCCATCCCCGGCGGCGGAGGAGAGGATAAAGTCTCCCGCGAAAAGCCGTGACCGCAAGTGATCGCAGCCCCGCCATCGAAGCAGCCAACTGATCGGCACGGTCGCAATGCATCTTTCCTTCGCATCAGTATCCAAGGTTTGATGCGGGATCCCGGCCCAAAAAACCGCCAGCCGCCCGGGCTCCACCACCGCCTCGCGTCCCCCAAAGAAATACCGCATACGCCCGCCCCCCACATAGTTCAGTTCTAGATCCAAATGGCTGTGGGGTTGGCACATGGCGCTTCCCTTTCCACTGGCCCAAAATCTCAACCCAAGTTTGTCGATATGGCGAACAGTCTGGCTCCGGGAATTCATTCTGGGTGAATACGGGCTGAAATGCACAACCTTGAAAATCTCCCGCTCAACGAAAACCCACCCTGCCTGAAGCGCAAGGCTCGGCTCACAAAGCTTTACCCCCCCACCTGTTTCATAAAAGCAGGAAGGGGCTGCCACTTAGCAAGCGGCAGGCCATCGGCACCGGGAAGATAGAAATCGAGCGCGTTCGGGACGTCGCCCAGAAGCTGGCGCTGGCATGAATCAGCCACTTCTTAACCGAGTCGGTCCGCCGGCATCATCAGTGGCAATCCCCGAGATAGGTTGGGCCTTGTTTGCCGATCCGGGTGCGGAGGGCTTTGGGGAAGAGGTTGATCGCCGTTAACTGTTCGATCGGGATCCATTCGATACCTACCTGGGTGTTATCGACGTTGTGCGCCTCGCGAATTTCCTCTTCCGGCATCGGTTCGCATTCAAAATAAAACTCGATCTGATGCACATGCGCATCTTTCTCGGCGAAATCATGGTGCGCTCCGATATATTCTCGCACGAAACGCAAGCCGCCCACCCGAACAACCAGGCCGGTCTCCTCCAAGCATTCGCGGCGAACGGTGGCTTCCAGCTCCTCTGCCGGCAGTTGGCCTCCCCCCGGAAACAGATACCAGTCGCCCTTGGTTCCGCGGTTGCGAGTAAGCAAAATTTTTCCCTCGTGCAAAATAATGGCGCGCGCCGCATTCCGGAGTCGCACGGAGGAGCGGCGCGGATAACGTCGGTAGCCCCCGGGCGTCGGCTGCGGGGGCGTGGAACTTTCGGGCGGAAGCCCAGGTCGAAAGGCGTCGTTCATTTCACCACCCTGCACGGCCCGTTGCACCTCTGCAAAACATTCCCCCACTGTTTCAGCAATGAGGGGGGGGCAAGGAACCTGGGAAAATTTCGGGGCCGCAACGAGACAAGCGACCGATTATCCTGTCTCTTCTTCCTCGGCACAGCAATCGCGCAAGGCCGTCCCGATTTTCCAGAGGGTCGCGAGCACCAAAACCGGTTTCAGCAGGGTAAATGCGGCGCGAATCACGGTGACCACCAGACTGCGAACCGGGATGCGTTGCAGGAGCAGTCCGCCGAGTGCCGCCACGACGACCGATTCAAGGGGTTTTTCACGGATGGTGCTTTCCATCGCATGCTGCCAACGGGTCACCGGGCAGGCAGAGGGTAAATCGGTGGGCGAATCGTCGTGTTCCATAGTTGGTAAAATTTAACAGCCAATCCCTGCCGTGTCCGCATCAAAATCGACCTCGCCCTCAAACGGATTCACTTCCGATGACGACCTGACGTGGGGAGAGAGGGCGAGACCGATGCGACGGGGTGATGCGCATCCAACCACTCGCGTGCTGACTTTCGCACCGCCTCCTGGTCCACTGCCGACCGCTTTTGCCAGCCGCGAATCATCGCCGCTACCCGCGGGTTTCGGACAAATCGCTCCTGATGCCGGTCGAAAAAGCTCCAATACAAATAGTTGAAAGGACACGCCTGCGGGCCAGTCTTCACAGAAGGTTTGTATTGGCACCCGGCACAATAATCACTCATCCGGCTGATATAACCCGAGCCAGCGGCATACGGTTTTGAGGCCATGAATCCACCGTCCGCGTGCAACACCATGCCGAGCACATTGGCGGCCATCACCCAATCGTGGGCGTCCACATACTGCGCGGTATACCATTCCAACACCGCCTGCGGATCGCTACCGGTCAGGAGAAAATAATTACCCAGCACCATGAGCCGCTGAATGTGGTGGTTAAACCCGGTCGCCTTGAGTTGGCCGAGCACCTCGCGAAAACAACGCATCGGGGAATCAAATTCCCACAGCCACTCGGGCAGCCGTCGATCCGCCCCTAGCGCATTCACGGCCCGATAGCCCGGCATCCGCAACCAGTAAATCCCGTTAATGAATTCTCGCCACCCGAGGATTTGCCGAATGAACCCTTCCACCGATGACAAAGGCACCCCTTCTTCTTTGTTGTAAAACTCCAGGGCGACCTCGATGCATTCAGTCGGCGTGAGCAACCCGATGTTGAGCATGGGCGAAAGCACGGAGTGATAGAGAACCCCTTCGCCCACCACCATCAGATCTTCATAGGGTCCGAACCCAGACAAACGCTCCCGCACAAACCGACGCAGCCAATCCAGCGATTCCCGGCGGGTCACCGGCAGCCAGAGCGCCGTCGCCTCGCCTGCATGGGAGGGAAAATCCCGGTCGACCGCCGCGATCACCTCGCGAGTCAGGCCATCCGGGGTAGGTCGCTTGGTCGGGGGCGGCAACGGACGACCGGCTTGGGTCCAGGCTTTGATTCCTTCTCGATTCTCTTGGTCAAAATTCCAGCTCCCTCCTTCCGGTTCACCATCCGCCGTCATCAAATAGCCGGTGGCCTGGCGCATTCGCCGGTAATGCCGCTCCATCCGAAGGGACTTGGCTTCCCCGGCCCATTCGGCGAAGGCCTCGCGATCGACGAGAAATTGGTTGGTTGGCACCGGCTCGATAGGAACGCCCAGTTTGCGGGCAAGCTTGGGCAGGGCGACGTGAAGCGCGTAATCATTGGGAGCCAAGACCCTGAATTTCTCCGGTTGCCACCGTTCCAAATGACGCGAAAGAGCTTCCGCGTAAGTCCCGGCTTCCTGGTAGGGATAGTAATCGACCTTCCAACCGGCTTCCCGAAGTTCCTCGGCAAAATGCCGCATGGCCGAGAGGAAAAAAGCGAGTTTTACCCGGTGATGGGGAAGCGCCCGGAGAAAGGTGTCCGACTCGATCATGACCACGACGTCGGAGCCCGGTTGGCCGTGGGCAAGGATGGCGTTACCCGACCAAAGTTGGTCATAAAGGACCCAGAGGCTGTGCATCGGTATGGTTACGTCTGGAGGCGAAAAGAGGGCTCATTCTCAATAAACCCTATTGTTTTATAAAACCATTCGTCTTTTTCTGAACCAGTGGGGTGAACAGGCGGCGCCTTTCTGGGGCCACCGACGAAATATGCTTGTTTCTCAAGGGGGCCTCATCTTTTCTAGTAGCCACGGTAGCGGCGCACGCAACCATGACGCCCTTCTCGAACGAAACTAAGAAGATGAACACTGAAACTCTCTCGGAAACGAATGTCTCCCCTGTCGTCACCGCGCTCCGCACGGTATTGGCTGATTCCTACGCCCTCATGGGCCAAGCCCACGTCGCCCATTGGAATGTGGAAGGCCCCGCCTTTTACAGTCTGCACGCGGCATTTGAAGTCCAATACACCGATTTGTTTGAAGCAGTCGATGGAATCGCTGAACGGATTCGCGCCCTGGATTGCCTGGCTCCCGGTGGGCTAACCACCTTAGCCAAAATGTCAAACATCGAAGAAATGGCAATCGAAGCCGCGCCCGCTAACGACTACGTGGCGCACATGATCGAAGGTCACGAAATTGTTTCGGAACATCTCGCTGCCCTCCGGGACGCTGCTGGATCAGCCGGAGATTTGGAGACTCAAGATCTTGCCATTGGGCGAATTCAAGCCCATCAAAAGACGCTTTGGATGCTGAAGAGCTATCTGAAACACCTCTAACCCGAACGATTAATCGCCGAACGCTTCCGGCGTTCACACCTTGTCAAGAGTATCCGGGCAAAAAAACCGGATACTCTTTTCGTAGGATACGTCGGCGGTTGCAACGGCTCCGTTTTTGTCCCAAATTTTAAGAATGAATCACCTCTCCAGCTGGCGTCTTCAAGCCGCCCGAATCGTTGAGGAGCTATTTCCTGTCAGCGATCCGGAGGAATGGGACGCCCTCATCGACCTGCGGCAAGCTTTGCTGGAAGGGAACGATTGGACGGGCACCTTGGATCTCTTCCTGCGATGCCGTCACCGGCTCGAACAAGCCAATTACCTTCCCTTCTATCGCCTGCGGCGTTTGCTGGCCTTGAGTCTCCGGCTGGAAATCGGGGCTGAAGACCGTTGTATCACCCGGCACCCCGCTCTTTTCTCCCTCCTGCGTCGGCGCCATCCTTCCCTGGCTCATTTGCAGCGGGCGTTGGGCCGTGAGTATTTCGAATCTGGCCTCGATTTACCTGATGGCGAGGGGCTGCGGCTGCGGGTGGTGGAGCGCTTGCCTACCTAACTCCCCTGTTTCCTAAAATCAGTCGTGTTTTTATGAAACCGGGCGGTGAACTCCCTCGGAAAGCCAACAGAACGACACTTCGTAACGTTGACACGACGTGGATTCTGCGAAAAGCGGGGTTGACCTGATGCGCCGATGCCGCATAAGCCGTGACTCCACCGCTTCATGTCGACCCATATTTATCCGGAAACCTCCCGATTCCTCGGGCGCGAGAGTAAGGAAACCCTGCTTGGCCAAAAAGGGGCCGTCTTCTGGCTGTGCGGCCTTTCTGGCTCAGGCAAGTCCACCATCGCAGATCGGGCCGAGCGTACCCTGCGGGAAGCGGGCCGTTTCACGATCGCCCTGGATGGTGACACCCTTCGGGCGGGGTTGAATCAAGGGCTCGGTTTCTCCGATGAAGATCGGAGGGAAAATATCCGCCGGATCGCGGAGGTCTGCAAAATCCTCGCAGGCAACGGCGTGCTGGTCTTCGTTTCCGCGATCACCCCGAAAGCCGACTTGCGGACGATGGCAGCCGAGATTCTCGGAACCGATTACCGGGAGATTTACGTGAAGGCCTCATTTGAAACCTGCCGCAGTCGAGATCCGAAAGGGCTCTACGCAAAGGCGGCTGCCGGTCAAATCGCCCAGTTCACCGGGCGTGACAGCGGGTTTGAACCGCCCGAATCTCCCGCCCTCGTGCTTGACACCGAGACCTCCCCTGCCGAAGCCTGCGCGGCACGCCTCACTGAATTTGCCCTGGCCGCCGCAGAACGTGTCGATTCTTGATTTTCCCCACTGTCGCTATGAACTATCAACTTAGCCATCTGGCTCAACTTGAAGCCGAAGCCATTTTTGTGCTGCGCGAAACGGCGGCGCAATTTAATAAACCCGGGCTGCTCTTTTCGGGGGGCAAAGACTCCATCGTGATGGCCTGGCTGGCTCGCAAAGCCTTTCACCCTTCCCGGATCCCCTTTCCCTGCGTCCATATCGACACGGGGCACAACTTCCCGGAGACCCTGGTTTATCGGGATGATTTTGTCGCCAATTTGGGAGCCCGCCTCGTGGTCGGTTCGGTGCAGGCCTCCATCGATTCTCGGCGAGTGACCGAAGAAACCGGGCCGAATGCTTCCCGGAACCAACTGCAAATCGCCACCCTGCTCGATACCATCGCGGAAAACCGTTTCGACGCCATGCTGGGTGGCGGTCGGCGCGATGAAGAAAAGGCCCGGGCCAAAGAGCGGTTCTTTTCCCACCGCGACGAGTTCGGGCAGTGGGATCCGAAAAACCAGCGACCCGAACTTTGGAACCTGTTCAATGGTCGGAAGCATGACGGGGAACATTTCCGCGTCTTCCCCCTCTCGAATTTCACCGAGATGGATATCTGGATGTATATTAAACAGGAAAAAATCCAGCTCCCCAGTCTGTACTATGCCCATGAACGGGAGATCTTAGTGCGCAACCAAACCATCCTGGCGGTCTCGGAATTCGTCCAACCGCGCGACGGCGAGAAGGTAGAGGTCCGCCGCATTCGTTTCCGAACCATGGGAGACGCCACGATTACGGGGGCGGTGGAATCCGACGCCGATGATATCGATAAGATCATCGAGGAAGTAGCAGCCGCCCGACAGACGGAACGGGGAAACCGGGCTGATGACAAACGCTCGGAGACCTCAATGGAAGACCGCAAGAAAGAAGGTTATTTCTAACATCGCGCCCCTCGGCTCCCATTCATCCCGACTTTTATCCTCGCCCCTTTTTCTCATGGACCTTCTCCGCTTCACCACTGCCGGCTCCGTCGATGACGGCAAATCGACTCTCATCGGACGACTGCTTTACGATTCCAAATCGATCTTCGAAGATCAACTCGAAGCCGTGGAAGAAAGCTCCCGACGCCGCGGCGACGAGCATGTAAACCTCGCCCTCTTAACTGACGGTCTCCGGGCCGAACGGGAACAGGGGATCACCATCGATGTTGCCTATCGGTATTTCGCCACCCCAAAACGGAAGTTCATCATCGCCGATACCCCCGGCCATATCCAATACACCCGCAACATGGTGACCGGCGCTTCCACCGCCAACCTCGCCATCATTCTCGTGGACGCCCGAAAAGGGGTGATCGAACAAACCAAACGGCACAGCTTCATTGCCAACCTGCTCCGGATTCAACACGTGGTGCTGGCCATTAATAAAATGGATCTCGTTGGCTATGATCAATCGGTCTATGACACCATCGTGGCCGATTACGAATCGTTTGCCTCCCGTCTCGATAACATCATCGACATCACGCCCATCCCGATTTCGGCGTTGAATGGAGACAATGTCGTCGAAAAATCCGCACATACCCCGTGGTTTCAAGGCCCCTCCCTTCTCTACCATCTCGAACACGTCTATGTCGGAGGCGAAGAAAACCATGTCGACGCCCGGTTCCCGGTCCAATGGGTCATTCGCCCGCAAAGCGACGAATGGCACGACTTCCGCGGATACGCGGGTCGGGTGGCGGGCGGGGTTTTCAAGCCGGGTGATGAAGTGCTCGTGTTGCCCTCGGGATTCGCGACCGAAATCAAGACCCTCCACACGGCCGACGGCCCGGATGAAGAAGCGTTCGCCCCCCAGAGCGCTACCATCACGCTCCGGGATGAAATCGACATCTCCCGCGGCGATATGATCGTGAAACCGAACAATCCCCCGCGAGTCTCGCAGGATTTGGAGGCCATGATCTGCTGGTTCTCAAACAAACCAATGCAGTCCCACGCCAAAATGATCCTCCGCCATACCACCCGAGAGATGCAGGCGGTGGTGCGGGAAGTCCGCTATCACGTCGATATCAACACGCTCCACAAAGTCGAAGGGGTCGATAGCTTCGCCATGAATGACATCGGGCGGGTCACCCTTCGCACGGCGAGTCCTGTGATCCACGACAGCTATCGCCGAAATCGGAATACCGGCTCTTTTATTCTGATCGATCCCGGCTCCAATGAGACTGTCGCCGCCGGGATGATCATCTGACCCGGCTCCACCATCCGCAGTCGATTGCCCCGGCGGCAAACCGGCCCAGGCAAGCGCTCGAGGAATGGTCCCGCGTCAGGATCGTTACATTTCCCCTCGCCTTCGGCCTTGACCCAGCTCCCGCCTTGCCCCCAAAGATGACAAAGCTGGAATCGCGCACCCCGCGCGCTCTCCACCCATTTCTGCGATGAACACTCCTTCGACTCCCACCGATAATCCTCTGCGTGACGGCCTCAGTATTCGGTCTGCCCCGCAATCTTGTAGCCTCGTGATCTTTGGAGCCACTGGCGATCTCACCCATCGCAAACTGGTGCCAGCCCTTTACAACATCGCAGCGGACGGCGAGTTGCCCCCCGCCCTCTCCGTGGTCGGCTTCGCTCGCCGCGAAAAAACCGATGATGAATTCCGCGCGGAACTCGGCGAGGCCGTCCATAAGTTTTCCCGTCAAACGGTGAAAGAGGCGGTCTGGGAAGCCTTTGCCCAATCTATATTTTATCATCGCAGTGAGTTTGGCGACTCCACTGGCTACGCTGCCCTGAAGGAACGGCTCGACGCGATCGACGCGGAAAAGGGGACGAATGGCAACCGGCTTTACTATTTGGCCGTGGCTCCCGACCAGTTTGAAACCATCTTGGAAGGGTTACGCGCCCACGGATTGAACGAGGCCAAGCCCGGAGCTTGGAGCCGGGTGATCGTGGAAAAACCGTTCGGCACCGATCTCGCCTCCGCCCGCGAATTGAATGACGTGGTCAATCACGCCTTCGCCGAGTCCGACACATACCGGATCGACCACTATTTGGGGAAAGAAACCGCCCAAAACCTGATGGTGCTCCGATTCGCTAATGCGATTTTTGAACCGCTCTGGAACAATCGGTTCATCGACCATATTCAAATCACCGCTGGCGAAACCCTCGGAGTGGAAGCGCGGGGTGGCTACTACGACGGGGCCGGAGCCATGCGCGACATGGTGCAAAACCACCTGATGCAGCTCCTCTGCCTGACCGCCATGGAGCCGCCGACCGATCTCCTGGCGAACAGCGTCCGGGATGAGAAGGTCAAGGTCATTCGCTCTCTCCACCCGATCACCGGCTCCGCCGTCGCCACCGATGTCGTGCGAGGGCAATATGGGGCGGGAGCGATTTTCGGCCAGGAAGTGCCCGCTTACCGCGCCGAAGACCGCGTGAATCCGGAATCGATGACGGAGACTTACGTGGCGCTGAAATTGCACATCGATAATTGGCGCTGGTCCGGGGTGCCGGTTTATATGCGGGTCGGAAAACGGCTGCCTAAATCGGGCACGGAGATTTCCGTGCATTTCAAAGCCGCCCCTTCGGTGCTCTTCAATGCCTACCAGGAAGAGTTGGGGAACAATGTGTTGGTCATCCGAATCCAGCCCGACGAGGGAATTTCCCTCCGGATGCAGGCGAAAATCCCGGGGGCCAGCGTCCGCATTGAGCCGGTAAAAATGGATTTCCACTATGGGACTTCCTTCGGCAAAGCCAGTCCGGAAGCTTATGAACGGCTCCTGCTCGATGCGATGAGCGGCGACGCCACCCTCTTCGCCCGCCGCGATGAGGTGGAGGAAGCGTGGGAATTCGTCGATTCGATCCGGGCTGGCTGGAATGATCCGAAGGTGGAAACGCCGCTCGAAACTTACGCCGCCGGTTCATGGGGGCCGGATGCCGCCGACGCCCTGATCGCCCGCGACGGTCGCAGCTGGAGGAGGCTCTAATCATGGCGGTAGAATTTCTCGCCCCGGCCGGGCTCGGACTGGATGTCCCGGTGGCCAAAGTCAGCTCCGCGCTGAAACAGCTCTGGAAAGAAGGGGAAGGGGCTGTCACCCGCGCTTCGCTGATCAATCTGGTCATCTACAGCGAGCAACCTGACTCCCTCGAAACCAACTCGGCCAGCGCAGCCGAAATCACTCGCGATCATGCCTGCCGGGTGCTGTTGGTCGAACGCGGCACGGCGGGCTTGGCTGCCGCACCCCAGGCGTGGATCACCGCCCATTGCCATGTGAGCCGGGCCGGAGCCAAACAGGTCTGCTGCGAACAGGTGGCGTTCCGCCTGACTGACAACGAAAACTCCCTGCTCGCCAACGTCGTGCTCGGCAACCTCGACTCGGATCTACCGCTCTTTTTATGGTGGCAAGCCGCTCTTCCCGCCTCCGTGGAACGCCAGCTCTGGTCCCGGGTGGATCGTCTGCTCTTCGATAGCGCCACCTGGCCGAATCTCGCCGCCCAGTTGCCTCGAATGAAGGCGATTCAAGCCAGCAGCTCCCGGCACGTCACCTTCTGCGATCTTGATTGGGCTCGGCTTTTGTCTCTCCGCCTGGCCCTCGCCCAACTCCATGATCAACCCGGCGCCGCTGCCGCCCTCCAAACCTTGGCCAAACTGGAGCTCCATCACGGGCGCAACGGCTTTTCCTGCGCCGGCATGCTCGCTTGGTTCTGTCGTCAACTCAGTTGGAAGCTAGAAAAAACAGCAGAAGGGGCCCGCCTCGTCAAACCCGATGGCCAGCCTCCCTGCGAAGTCCGCTTTGTCGAAACCTCGGCCGATGGCGGGGTGCAACGGGTCCAGGGAAGCGGGGGATACGAATTTGAAGTCGGATTCAATGACGCCCGCGATCTGGTGCTCGGCAGCGTCGCCCTAGCAGACGGCCATCGATTCACCCTCACTGCTCCCGGCCAAAAGCCCGGTGTCCTCGCCCTTGTCAGCCAGGAACTTGAGCGCGGCAGCGAACACCGCATGTATCCCGAAATCCTCGAGATCCTCGCGCCGTTGCTCGCCTGATTCGTGGCTGCTGATCCTAACATCGCTGATATTCTCGCCGCCCTCACCCCTGGGCAGGTGATGCGCATGGCCGCGCCCGCTGTGGTGCAGCGTGGAGCCCTTTACGCCGAGCAAGGAGCGGTGATCGAATTTGAAACGGCGGAAAATGGGCGTGCGCTGGTCGCCGATGTCGCCGGCACCCGACTCTACACCGTCCGCATTTCGGGCAGTGGATCCGGGCGGCTGCGGGCTAGTTGCAACTGTCCGGCGGCCGAAAATGGAGGGCCCTGCAAACACATCGTCGCCACCCTCCTCACTGCCACTCGCGCCCTCGGAACCAACGGTAACGCCACCAGCGAGCTCCGCCGCCATCGCGATACGATTCTCCGGCGCACCGGAGCGGCCTCTCCCGACGCCCGGCTCGGTGAAATCGCGGTCGACGCCGGGGCGGACCCTTTGTTCACCTTCATCCCGGACGAGTTCAATGGCCAAGCCGAACGCAACGCACAGCGAATGCCCGAAGCGATCCGTCCCTTCTGCGGTTGGCACGGTCGATTTGGTGGCACGGAATCCGAGGAAGCCTTCCTCACCTGGCTCGCCGAGCCCGACCGCAAACTCCGAGTTCGCGCCCGGGCTCGCGGCGAATGGATGTCCGCCGATTCCCTCCCCCCCGCCCGCTGCGCGATTCATCTGCACCTGCGCCACCAGGGCGACCGGGTGGTGGTCCGCCAAACCGCCATTGGCGAAGCGGGTCGCCCGCTTCCGCACCTCCATCGGATCGGCCACACGATGCTGATCCAGGTGCCCGAGGGTCGTTTTTACACGGCCAGCATTCCCCCGGTCGCCCAGGAGTTGCTCACCTCGCTCGCCGCCCACGAAATGCTCTGCGAACTCCCCCCGGAGCTGGAGGAAGACGACCCCCTCGCCATCGACGGGCGGGCTCACCAATTCTCCCTGGGCGACTGGAACATGCTCGGTCTCCCCCGCCCCGCCAAAGACGATCCCATCCGCTTTCAACACGAAGAAACCGCCGCGCGCCCCCAGCTTGACAGCCCGCAGTTCGGCATCACCCTTCACCCGGTCGGTCGCGAAATCCGCATTGATGTGCGTCCGCCCGACGGCATTCCCTTCTCTGAACCGATGCTCAAGTTCTGGGAAATGTGGAACCGCCTCCTTGATGATACCCGCGCTAAACGGCTCCGCGCTACCGCCGCTCGCAGCCGTCGCCGCGCGCTCGCCCAAGCCTTGTGGCGCCTGCTCTACGCCGACAATGTGCAGGAGGTCAAAGCCGTGATTGAAGCCACCGCCCGCGACGAGGCGTTCCAAGGCCTCGCCGCTCGACGGGGCATCAGTGCCTGCCTGCGCGAATATGCCAATTGGATCGCCGAACGAGACTGCCGCTTCATCGTCGCCACCGACACCTTCGAGACCAATTTACCGCCCTGGCTCGAAATTCCGGCTTTCGGTCGCCAGATCGCGCCAGCCATGGAATGCCTCTTCACCGAGTCCGACGCCGAATTTGCCGAAACCTCCGCCGACCCCCGCCCGGTCGCCTCAGCCGGTCGGCTTCTCCCGATGTTACCCGCGCTCACCACTCTCTGCCTCGAGCGGGGCATCCCGCTGCACTACGACGGTCGGACGATCAAACCAGCCGCGCTCCAGCTCAAAATCGCAGCCTCCGCTTCCGCTTCTCGCCTCGATTGGTTCGAATTAAAGCCGGAAGTCTGGTGCGACGGCTCTCTCATTCCCCAGACCCGCTGGTTGGAAATCATTAAAAAAGGCCATTTCGTCGATGAAAATGGCGAGGTGCGCCTGGTCGAACTCAAATCCGAGGCCGCTCTCCGCCGCTTCCAAAAGCTACTCGAACGCCAACAACAAGCCGTCGATGACGAAGGTGAACCGCTCCCGCCCGAAGTCGGCGCTGCCGATGCGGACGCGCCGATCACCGTCCCGCGGCTTCGGATTTTCGATTGGGCCCAGCTCCAAGCTGAAGGAGTCGAATGCCTCCTGCCTGAGGCGGAAAAGCAGGTGCTCGCCTCGCTCACCGAGTTTTCCGGCATCCCGGAAGTGCCTGTCCCGGAAGCCCTACGCGCCACCCTTCGCCCTTACCAGAAACAGGGCTACGATTGGTTTGCTTTTCTTTATCAACACCGGTTCGGAGCCTGTCTCGCCGATGACATGGGCCTGGGGAAAACGGTGCAAACCATCGCCCTCCTGCTCGGGCTCGAATCTGGCACCATCCCCCCTGACCCCGAAATGATCGGTCGCCCCCACCTCCTCGTGCTCCCCCCTACCCTCCTCTTCAACTGGCGGCACGAACTCGAAACGTTCGCCCCCTCCCTTTCCATCGCCGAATACGCCGGCCCCACCCGAGACGAAGCCGCCTTCCAAGCCCAGGTCGTTTTGACCACCTACGAAATCGTCCGGCGCGACCTGGCCAAACTCCAAGAACATCCCTTCCATGTCGTGGTCTTCGATGAAGCGCAGGCGATTAAGAACCTTCCCGGGGGCCGTTCCCAAGCCGTGCGCCAGTTGGAAAGCCGCTTCACCGCCTGTCTCACCGGCACCCCACTCGAAAACCATGCGGGCGAATATTATTCCATCCTCGAACTCGCCCTCCCCGGCCTTTTCGGTAGCCATCAACAATTCCTCGCGGACCTCCGCGACCCGACCGCCGCCCAACCCCTGCAGCGGGCCAAGCCGTTTGTCCTTCGGCGCACCAAGGAGAACATCCTCAAAGATCTCCCCCCCAAGGTCGAAAGCGATGTTTACCTCGAAATGACCGAAAAACAACGCGCTTACTACACCCGCACTGTCGCCGAGGTTCGCAAAGAAGTCCTCGCCGCTTTCAAGGATAACACCGCCCAACAAGCCGGCATTGTCGCCCTCGCCGCCCTCACCCGTCTGCGTCAAGTCTGCATCTCCCCCGGTATTCTGGATCCCAAACACAAGGAAATCGCCCCCAAGATTTCCTATCTGCTCGATAAAATGCGGGAGGTCGCCGATGAAGGGCACGCCGTCTTGCTCTTCTCTCAATTCACCCGGGCGCTCGACCTTCTCGAGCATCACATGAAGGACGCCGCCATTCCTTACGTCCGTATCGACGGCAAAACTCCCTCACCCAAACGCCGCACGATCATCGCGAAGTTTCAAGATCCGACCGGCCCTCCCGTCTTTCTCATCAGCCTCAAAACGGGCGGGGTCGGGCTCAACCTCACCCGCGCCTCCTACGTCTTCCACCTCGACCCCTGGTGGAATCCCGCCGTAGAACGTCAGGCCACCGACCGCGCCCATCGGATCGGCCAACGCAACACGGTCTTCGTCCATCGCGTCCTCATGCGGCATTCCGTCGAGGAAAAAATCATGGCGCTCAAGGCAGAAAAACAGGCCTTGTTCGAAGAGGTCGTCGGAGGAGCCGACGCTAGCCGACGCTCGGGCGGCCTGGTCACTCGAAAGGATATGGAATGGCTGTTGAACGCGGACAAAACCGATTGATCGCGTGGGATGACTCGGGTTCGATTTGACCCGGCGAATCAAATCAGGCATGACCTCGGCATGCCTGATTTCTCCGTGCAAACCGTCGGTCGCCGGGTCTCTCAATGGGGGGAGGGTCCGATCTGGTGGCAAGAGACCCTTTTCTACGTCGATATCGAGGGCCACCAACTGGTTCGCTACGATCCCCGCACCGATGAGGAGACGGTTTGGTCGGTCGGCGAACGGATTGGCACCGTCGTCCCCCGGGCTGCAGGCGGGGGGATTTACGCCGGCGACATGGGGATCACCGCCTTCAATTTGGAGACCGGCCAGAAACAATCCCTCGCGGATCCCGAAGCCGACAAACGTCCGGCCAACCGTTTCAACGATGGCAAGTGCGATCCCGCCGGTCGATTCTGGGCCGGCACAATCAGCACGGTAAAGAAAACCGGGGACGCCACCCTTTACCGGCTCGACCCGGACGGAAGCCTCCATTCGATGATCCGCGATGTGACAAATTCAAATGGACTCTGCTGGAACGCCGCCGCCGATACCCTCTACTACATCGACACCCCCACGCGGACCATTCGCGCCTATCCCTTTGACCTCGCCACCGGCCAACTCGCCCCCCCCCGGCTGGCGGTCGATACCGCTGCCCTCGGCCTCGAAGGCTCGCCCGATGGCATGGCGATTGACGCTGAGGATCAATTGTGGGTCGCCTTTTGCCACGGCGGATGCGTCGTCCGCATCGATCCGGTCACCGGCTCGATCCGGCATCGGGTCCCCCTCCCGGTGGTCGAAACCACCGCCTGCGCATTCGGTGGCCCTGAGCTCTCCCGGCTTTATGTGACGACCGGGGTGAAAAAAGGAACCGACGAACCCAATGCCGGGCGCCTTTTTGTGATCGACGGTCTCCCCGCCCCGGGCGTCCCAAGCATTCCTTTCGCCGGGTGATCCCTCCTCACCCGCGTCGTCACCCCTTGTCCCAGTTCGATTCCTCATCAATCGAAATTCGCGACGGTCGGGGGCGCGGAAGCGCTGCCCTTCGCGCGGCGTGAGTTTGGTCCTAGTCTGGTCCCCAAAGAGCCGCAAGTCTGGGATCACCCAGGGATGGCCGGAATGGCGGGTGGGGTGCCGAGGAGAGCGACACTGGTCCAACGGTTCCCAAGCGGGTCGCCGACTTCCTTCATCCAAGTGAAGAGCCGCTGGCGGAGTCGGGTGAGTTCTTCCGCCAGGACAGGATCGTCGATGCGGTTATGAAGTTCGCCGGGATCGGTTTCGAGATCATAGAGCTCATCCAGATCGGTCGGGTTAAAAACGTATTTGTATCGGGTATCCCGCAGCATGCGTTGACTGAATGCGCCGCTTTCGGTCCCGAAATATTGTGCATAAATGTCCTGCCGCGGCCAACTCTGAGGATTGCAAACGGCTTCCACCAGATTTTCCCCCTGAAACGAATCGGGAACGGATTCGCCGGTGACTTCGACAATCGTGCGGGCGATGTCGATGCTGTTGGAGACAAAGGCGTCGCAGGTCGTGCCGGCGGGGAGTTTTGCGGGCCAACGAAGGATGAGGGGGACATGAACGATGTCCTCATACATGGCGAAATGCTTGTCGAGCTGGCCGTGGCCGCCGCAGTAGTCGCCGTGGTCGGTGGAATAGATGACGAGAGTATTCTCACGGAGCCCGAGTGCGTCCAGCTTGGCGAGCACTCGCCCGATCTGGGCGTCGAGGTGGGTGATTTCCGCAAAGTAACAGCGGACAATCGCCTCGAATTTTTCCCAGGGCCAGTCATGCACCCCCCAAATGTCGAGTTGACGGCGTTGGGCCTTGGGTTTGCCTTCCAACGAGTCAGGCCAACTCAACCAGGGCGGGATGGCGGTCCCGGCGTAAGTCTCCCACACCTCTTTCGGCGGCAAACAAGGGAGATGCGGCTCAGGCGGATCCCAGCGGACAAAAAACGGTTCCCGGTCGGCCCGCTCCTCCAAATGTCCAATCACCTGATCCGCCTGCCAGGCGAGCGATGTCTCGGCGGGCGAGGCCTCTACAGGGCCGCCGCAAAAGCCGAAAGACCGCTTCAATTCCGGCAACCCTTCCCGCTCCCGCCACTTTCGATAGCCATGATTGGCGGCGTATTCTTCAAATCCAAAATCGATCGGACTCCCCTCCAGTTCGCGGTGGAATTTCCCGGTCATCGCCGAGGAATAACCGCAGGCTGCGAGCAGCTGGGCGACCACGGGCAATTCCCGACGGGCGGGCTGCCACATTTCGGATGTGGGAATGCAGAGACATCCATGCCGGGTTGGCCAGGTGCCGGTCATGAGCGAGGCGCGGGCGGGCGAACAGATCGGAATCGTCGTAAAGGCACGGGTGAAATTCACCCCTTCCGCTGCCAAAGCGTCCAGGTGAGGGGTGCGGACGATCGGGTTGCCATTGACTCCGAGGCTATCGAACCGATGTTGATCACTATGGATGAGCAAGATGTTGGGGCGTTCCATTCGCCCAGCCAACCGGTCGCGGCACTGACTGGCAAATCCTTTCGAGCGACGAAATGCGCGTCCCTTCTCCCCTCCCCTGATTTCGGCCCACTATCCGGGTCCACGACACCCGAACGAAAGAGGGAATGAAATGGAGCAGACAACTAAATCGGATCATGTTATCCAATTTTTATGAAATGGCTCTGTCTCTTCCTCATTTGCTTTGCTCCCCCCTGGTTGGCAGCGCAGAGCCGTGAGGTGATTTACGAGCAATCACCCATCCGTTACTCCCGGCGCACCCCCGACGATTTTCCGTCTCGCTGGAGTCGGACCCTGGCGCAGGGCGCGCCCAAATTAGATCGATCCTCGCGTCGGGCCTTTTTAGAGAGCGTGCTGGCCGCGTTGGGGGTGCCGAAGGAATCGCAATTGCTCGTCTTTTCGCAAACCAGCTTTCAGAACAGCCACATCAGCGGAGAGAGCCCGCGGGCGCTTTATTTTAACGAAAATCATTACATCGGTTATGTCCAGGGAGGCGATGTGGAGATCATCACCACCGATCCGCGGCTCGGGATGAATTTCTACACCTTGAGCGTCCCGGAAGCTGACGATCCACGCCCCCCGGTGTTCAACCGCAACCCGGCTTGCCTCGCTTGTCACGCCAGCAATGCGCAGACGGAATTCCCTGGCCTGCTGGCTTTTTCGGTCTTCCCGACGGAATCGGGGGCGCAGATCATGCGAGGGACCACGCATATCATTGATGATACGCGTCCCGTGGAAGATCGGTGGGGTGGGTGGTATGTGACAGGAAAAGTGGAGGGTCCACGCCATCGGGGCAACGTCTGGTATTCACCGCACGCAGACGCCGACGCGGTGACTGAGGAAGATCAAACGCTTGGGGAATCGCTGGAGTCGGTGGCTGGGTTTTTGGATATGCGCCCCTATCCGGTGGAGACGAGCGATGTGTTGGCGCTCATGGTCTTCGAGCATCAGGTGCGAGCGCACAACCAGCTGGCGGAAGCCTTCGGGCGGAGTCGGGTCGCGATTTACGCGGATGATGAATACATGGCGGGCGGAGAATTAAAACCGGAGTCGTTAGCTTTAATGGATGCGCAAGCGGAGGCGTTGCTCGACGTTTTCTTGTTTAACGACGAAGCCACCTTGGAACGCCACAAAATCACAGGGGGTGAGGCGTTCCAAAGCGCCTTTCAGCGCCATGCGAAACGGGATGGTGCTGGCCGATCACTGAAAGATTTCGACCTAAAAGATCGGCTGTTCCGGTATCGATGCAGTTATATGATTCATTCCGACGCCTTTGATTATCTCCCGGCACAATTTAAAGAACGGTTTTTTGCTAAACTCGACGCCGTATTGCAAGGCGACCCGGCTGAGGATCGGTTTGGCTATCTGCCGACGGAAGAACGGCAGGCGATCCGAGAGATCTTGGTGGAAACGCTTGAGCAACCGTTCAGCGGTAGCCTAACGGCTGAGCGTTGACTCGCGTGCCCTGCACAGAAATCTGCGGCGCAACCCCATCCCGCTTTTATGAAACAGGGGGGTAAAGAAAGAGAGAGAAGCCCTCCGGAAAAAGGGGTCGCGGGAATCGGAAGCGAGGCTAAATTTACCTTTCATGATAGCCTCGGCCCTTCCACTCCCACTCCCTCTCGATTCCCTGCGCGCCGAATTGGAGGGAGAATTTCACACGGACGATCTGATGCGACGGCTTTATGCCACGGACGCATCCGAATACCAAGAGATGCCCCTGGCGGTGGCGATCCCTCGCAACGAGGCGGATGTGGCGAAGCTGATCCGGTTCGCCTACGAAAATCGAATCGGGCTGATTCCACGGACCGCCGGCACCTCGCTGGCCGGTCAATGTGTCGGGGGGGGAATCGTCGTGGACAGCTCGCGATTTCTGACCCGCATCTTGGAGATCGACGTGGCACAGAAACGGGTGCGCGTGCAACCCGGTGTGGTGCGCAACGAGCTAAATCTCGCCCTCGCGCCTCACGGGCTGTTGTTTGGACCGGAGACATCGACCGCCAATCGGGCGATGATCGGCGGGATGGTGGGCAATAATTCGTGCGGCTCGAATTCGGTCGTTTACGGAAGCACCCGGGAGCATTTGATCGCCGCCCGGGGATTTTTGAGTGACGGTAGCGAGGTGGTGTTCGGGCCGTTGTCGCCGGAGGAGTTTGCGGAAAAATGCGAAGGCCCGGACACGGCGGAAACCCGGATCTACCGGGAGGTGCGCGAGCTGCTTGGAGAAGCCACGAATCGGGAGACGATTCGTGAAAACTATCCCAAGCGCTCCATTCCCCGTCGCAATACCGGCTACGCCCTCGACATGCTAATGGATTGCGCGGTGTTTGAACCGGGGTCGGACCGCCCATTTAACCTCTGTCAATTGATCGCCGGTTCCGAGGGAACCCTCTTTTTCGGGGTCGAATTTGAGCTGAGTTGTGAACCGCTGCCTCCGCCGCATGCCGGGTTGATGTGCGCCCATTTCACCACGGTCCACGATGCCTTGCAGGCCACCTTGTTAGCGTTGGAATTTCAACCGAGCGCTGTCGAGCTGATCGATCGCCATATTCTAGCTTGCACGGCGAGGAACAT
>CAZSPO010000002.1:0-10669 GCA_964608775.1 uncultured Chthoniobacterales bacterium
TGCCGCCTGCTTGCACAAGACGGTTGCCAGGCTCCGGTGAGGTTGCGGACTTGGAAACCGTCTTGTGCAAGCAGGCGGCAGGCGAAATATGAACGTTGACCGCTCTGGCAAGAGACGACGATTTCGCGGTCGCGAGGCAGTTCGCCGAGGCGCGCGCGCAGTTCGTCCAGTGGGATGTGAATGGAGCCGGGGATGAACCCTTTGCTCCTCTCGTCGGCGCGACGCACATCCAGCAGGAGCGACTTCGCCGGATCGAGCGTGGCCACTTCATCCCACTGGGCGAGCGACACCTCACCCTCCAGGACGTTTTGCGCCGCCATGCCCGCGAGGTTTACCGGGTCTTTGGCAGAGCCGTAAGGCGGCGAATAGGCGAGTTCGAGTTCGGCAAGGTCATGCACCGTCATGCCGGCTTTCAGCGCGGTGGCAAAAACGTCGATGCGCTTGTCCACACCATCGCGGCCCACCGCCTGAGCCCCGAGAAGTTTGCCGGTGCCGGGCGCGAAGAGGATCTTGATTGCGATGGGTTCGGCACCTGGATAGTAGCCCGCATGCGAACCCGGATGCAGATGCAACGCCTGATACGAAATACTGGCGGCACGCAGCCTTTTCTCGTTGGCACCCGTGCATCCAGCCGTGAGGTCGAACAGGCGTAAAATCGCAGTGCCCCAAGTGCCGTGATACTTGACCGAGCGCCCGAAGATATTGTCCGCCGCAATGCGCCCTTGGCGATTGGCAGGGCCGGCCAGCGCCACCAAACTCCAAGCGCCGGTGTTGGCATCGCGAACCTCCACGGCATCGCCGACCGCCCAGATGTTCGGGTCCGAAGTCTGTAAATACTCATTGACGCGGATACCGCCGTGGGAGCCGATTTCGAGACCTGCGTCCTTTGCGAGACCGACCTCTGGGCGCACACCGAGGCCGAGCACCACGACATCCGCAGGCAGGCGCACACCGCTTTTGAGCGCGACCACGGATGCGCGGGCGGATTCCCCATTTGTCGGTGCCTCGAAGGCCGCGACGGGATTGCCAAGGAACAGATCGACGCCGTGCTCGCGCAATTCAAGGTGCAACCACGCAGCCATCTCGGGGTCGAGCGGAGCCATGACTTGAGAAGCCGCTTCCACGACGCTGACGGAGAGTCCGCCGTGCCGGACAATTTGCTCCGCCATTTCGAGACCGATGTAACCGCCGCCCACCACCACGGCGCGAGAGGCGCGGCTATCCTTGATCCACGCTTTAATGTGTTCCACATCGGGAATGTTGCGCACCGTGAAATGACCTTCCCGCTCGATGCCCGGAATGGGCGGAAGGAGCGGAGCAGCGCCGGTGGAAAGAATCAGCGCGTCGTAGGGCTGTTCATATTCGCGCCCGGAAATCGGCTCACGCACTTTCACCCGACATGCAGAGCGGTCGATGCCGATGACCTCGGTATTAACTCGCACATCGAGTTTGTATCGGGCGCGCAGGCTTTCTGGGGTTTGCACAATTAAGTCTTCCTGCGAAGCAATTTCGCCCCCCACAAAATAGGGCAGGCCGCAGTTTGCAAAGGAGGGGTGCGGCCCCCGCTCGAACATGATGATCTCGCATGGCTCGCAAAGTCGCCGAGCCCGTGTTCCCGCGCTGGCCCCGCCCGCGACCCCGCCTACAATAACGATACGTTTCGGTTTCATCCATTAAACGTGACGCGTGACGTCCTGCGAGTGGTGCCTTGCCAAATGGCGAAGTGTGTTGTGGGTGTGTTCATGGTTTATTCGTGGATGAATTTGTCGGTGCTTTTTCGGGCCAGTTCGCGCCCGCGTTGATCCAGGCTTTCAGCAGGGCGATTTCATGAGGCGGCAATACATGATCCTCGGCGGCCTTCATTTCCTTCACCTCCCCGGAAACAATGGCGATGATTCGGCTCTTTTTTGCGTCGCCCGGCACGATCAACGGTGCGGCATCTCCCGGAGCGAAGAAATCCTCGCGTTGATCCACCCGAAAGTCGGCCCGCTGTTTCTTTGGTCCGTGACACCCTATGCAGGAGGCTTCAAAAATCGGCATCACGTCCCGCCAGAACTCGATCACTTGCGGTGGAACGATACCTGCGGAAATATCAGCCGTCCCCTCAGGTGGTGAGCGCAAGGGATGGCGAGGTGTCTCCAATTCCCGGACACCCGCATGGGTGGACCAAGCGAACAAAGAGATTAGAATCAGGAGAGTGGCCAGCGCGGCAAGCCCGGCGTGGAATCGCTGCTTCGGTGAAGCTTGGGCGCTGGTGAAGCGGCGACGGATATTGGTAAAAATCCACTCCCAGTGAAGCATCAGATGCACAAAGATGACCGCCAGCAGCACGAGGCTCGCCCATGAATGAATCATTCCCCATTCGTGCCGCGACAGGCCCCACAACTCGCGCGTCCGGTTTGTGGTCGGCGGCAGTGGGAAACGTAAAATGTAACCGGTGAGAATCATGCACAGCAGACCAAGAGCAGCCAGCAGGTCGACTAGCAGGTTGAGCGGGGTGCGCTTCATGGTTTGGTGAAGGAGATCAAAGTGAAAGGAGGTTGCCGTAAATCCAGCTGCTCACCGTCGCCATCATCACGACGAGCGCTGTATGGAGAGCGGTTTCTTTCGCGCCCATGATCTTCCAAAGCGGGAAGGCTCGTCAGGCTGAGTGCTGGCACGGAGAGAAGCAGGGCGAGTGCAGGACCTTTTCCTACCCATTGCCCAGAAGCCCCTGTAAAATCAGGATTTCGGTGCGGATAGCAAAATTCATAAAGGCTCCGACAAACGAACTGAGGAACTAGCGGCAGCAAGGCGACGCTGTTTGGAGTTCCGGATATCGCCGGGGGTGTTCAAGACATTCGACAAAGCGCGAGACACAGGGTAGCGCTAGCCGGTAAAAGACTTGTAGGCCGCGTTTGTCATCGGCCAGCACTCCCGCCTCGCGCATGACGGAAAGATGACGCGAAACCGTGCTCCAGCCTAAGCCACAGGCTTCTACCAAATCGCACACACACTTTTCCTCGCCGCCGCTCAGTTCACGAACGATTTGCACCCGCGCAGGATTCGCGAGAGCCCGAAAAATCTCATGCGGAGAGAGCGCACGCTGCATGTTAGAAATCTTCGGCTGTTTCGCAATTTTGTCAAATACTAATGATCTGGGCGTCCGGCGGGTGGCTCCTGGAATTTCTGATGCCAGGCGTATTCTTTGTCCGTCACGATGGCTTCGAGGTGGACGAGGCGTTGCTCGGCTTTTTCTAATTGGGCGAGGAGACGGGTCAACTCCGGGTCGCTAGATGCCGAACGGGCAGCGGGAGGTTTGGCGGGCACCCCAGGTTGGACCGCCCGCAGGAAGGGGCGCCCGAGATAAATCCCCAGGGCGGCGATAGCCAGGACGGCGAGGCCGTTGTGGCTAGCGAGCACAATCCCGACGATGCAAAGAATGAGCAAGGCGAAGAGAGCGACGGCCGGGTGGGCCTCGGCGGTTTCCCGGAGGCGCCCCGCCCAATAGCGGCGGCGGATGGAGGATTCGAAGGTCATGGAAAGCAAAGGGGATCAGGAGCGGCTTTTCATCACCGATTCCACGTTCTCGAGCCGGTGCAACAGGCGATCCAATCGGACCTCCGTTTCCGCCAGCCGTCGGGTGCGAGCGGTTGCGTTTGGATGCGGGCTTGGGGGCGGGGCGAACCCGGCGGCTTGATTGAAGGCACGGACCTGACCGGGCAGGGTGAAGAGGTCGATCAGGCAGCCGATCAGGAAGAATCCACCGGTGAAAAGGTAAGCGAGCCCCCAGCCGACGCGGTTCAGATAGAATTTATGGATGCCAAAGATCCCGCCAAAAATGAGGAGGAGGTAAGCAATCCAGGTTTCTCGTTGGTTCATGATCAAAGGATGAGCGGGGGTGGATCTCAGGCAGTGGCGGTTTGTTCGGACTTCAACCGGGCCAGTTCGCGCTCGATCTCATCATCCTGCGCCAGGGCGTGGATTTCCTGTTCGAGGGAGGGTTTGGTTGTGGGGCCGGCAAGGCCGGCGGCGGCTTCCATCCGTTCGATTCGGGCTTCGAACTCGTCGAAACGAACTGGGCCACTGGCTTGGTCGAGGTGGCGGATTTGCGTGTTGGCCCGGAATTGTTCCGTCGCTTGCCGATGGCGCTGCAGCAGGAGCCGCTGTTTTTCGCGGGCTTTGACCAGTTTTTCATCGAGCGCGGCAATTTGGCGTTGATGCTCTTCCACGAGGTCGGCGGAAGCGGCCAGCTCACGGTCGAGGGCATCGAGTTGTTCCCGAAGGCGGCGCTTTTCGTGGAGCGCTTCGCGGGCGAGGTCTTCCCGCCCTTTTTCGATGGCGAGACGAGCGTTGGCCTCCCATTTGGCGGCTTTGGCGGCTAGGTCGTGGGATTCGCGCTGGAGACGGGTTCGCCCGGCGAGAGAGGAGGCGCAAGTAGCCTTCATCTCGATGAGGGTTTCCTCCATTTCCTGGATCATGAGCCGGATCATTTTTTCTGGATCCTCGGCGGCGTCCAGCATGGCGTTGAGGTTGGAACTGACGATATCACGGAAGCGAGTGAAGATTCCCATAGGTAGTGTGGTTTGGCAGAATTGGGTTAAGCACCTCGAATGCCAACCGCCACACGGTTTCGTAACCGCCTGTTGCTTAGGATGTTAGCCACGACCTCTCTCATGCGGGAGTTTATTTAGTTGGTAAAGATTACCAGTTTTTGGTTTATTTCTCGGCTATATCCGCCATTTATTTTCACTCTGATGGATGCGCTTCCAGAGGCTTTGGGGGTTTCCCCCGCTTTTTTAACGTTGCAAGAACGGTTGGCCCGACTCGCTCCCGTGCCTCGCCCGGTCCTGCTCGTCGGCGAACGGGGCACAGGCAAGGAACTGGCCGCCGCCCGCCTTCACTACCTGTCCAAACGCTGGGAAGGCCCTTTCATCCGCCTCAACTGCGCCGCTCTCGCCCCTGAACTCCTCGATTCCGAGCTGTTCGGGCATGAACCCGGAGCCTTCACCGGAGCCACCCGCCGACGACTGGGCCGTTTTGAACTCGCCGACGGCGGGACCCTTTTTCTTGATGAACTGGGCCAAATGCCGGTGCCGGTTCAGGAAAAACTCTTGCGGGTGGTGGAATACGGCCTCTTCGAACGGGTCGGTGGCGAAGAATCGATGGCCGTCGATGTCCGCCTGGTCGCCGCCACCAATGCCGACCTCCCCGCGCTCTGCCGGGCAGGTCGGTTCCGGGAGGATTTGCTCGACCGCCTTGCCTTCGATGTCACTCGCCTCCCTCCCCTTCGGCAGCGCCGGGAAGACATCCCTATTTTGGCCCGGCATTATGCGGCCCGGATGGCGGCCGAATGCGAATTAAGCCCGGTCCCGGCCATCACCGCACGGGCGTTGCGAGCGCTGGAGGCGTATTGTTGGCCGGGAAATATCCGTGAATTACGCAACGTCGTGGAGCGGGCGGTCGTGCATCACGACTCCGGCCAAATCAGCCGGTTTGACTTTGATCCGTTTGGAGACGGACCCTCGTCGGATGAAGCGGTTAATGGGAAACCATCCAATTGGTTAGAGGCGCTAAAGACGATTCCTCTGCCGATGGATTATTCCCAGTGGTTGGAAGCCAGCCGGGCCTCTTTGGTGGAGAGAGCTCTCATGGTCGCCAACCATCATCAGCGACGAGCCGCCGGTTTGTTGGGGCTGAGTTACGACCAATTCCGAACCCTTTACCGAAAACGGAGCGAAACCACCCCTAAACTCGATTCGTGAAATTTCACAAATCTGCGCTGGCCAATGGGGATGGAGGGAGGGTTGTTTAAGGCATGACTCGACGCTTTCTTCTCCTGCTTGCCTGTTGTCTGGCCGCGGCTGCGACCAGTGCCATCGGCCAGTTGGCTCCCGGCCTGGTGGATGCGGATGGCGATTTGGTGGCCGATCCCCCCGTCGATCCCGCCGAATTTAAACAGCCTAAACGGCTGATCTTTGCTTATACCCCGGTCGAAGATCCGGCGATTTACCGCGATGTTTGGGTGGAATTCCTCGCCCATCTGGAGGAGAAAACCGGGCGGAAAGTGGAGTTTTTTGCGGTCCAATCCAACGCGGCTCAATTAGAAGCCATGCGAGCCGGGCGACTGCATATCGCGGCTTTTAACACCGGCTCGACTCCGGTCGCCGTGAATGCCTGCGGTTTTGTTCCCTTTGCCATGATGGCCGATTCGGAAGGGAAATTTGGTTATGAAATGGAGATCATTGTCCCGGCCGATTCCCCCGTCCAAACGATCGCCGATTTGAAAGGTCGAAAAATTGCCTTCACTTCGCCGACCTCCAATTCCGGTTACAAAGCTCCATCCGTCCTGCTCAGCGGGAAATTCGGGTTGGAAGCCGATCGGGATTATACCCCGGCCTTCTCGGGCAAACATGACAACTCCGTCCTCGGCGTTGCCCATGGCGATTATGATGCGGCGGCGATCGCCAACAGTGTGCTGGCCCGCATGATCGCCCGAGGGACAGTGGACGCCTCCGAAGTTCGGCAAGTTTATCAGTCGGAATCATTCCCGACTTCCGCCTACGGCTACGTCCACAATCTTGACCCGGCTCTCGCGGCTCAGATCCGGGAGGCATTTTTCAGCTTCGATTGGCAAGGGACGGGGCTGGAAAAGGAATTCGGCGCTCAGGGCGAAACGCAATTTATCCCACTCGATTACCGGGCCAACTGGCAAATCGTCCGGGACATCGATGCGGCGATGGGGGTGCGATACGAGATTGAGTAAAGGCGCGGGCGGTCAACGAGCGGCACGCACGACCCGCCGAACCCCTTTCGTGTCGTTCATCAGCGCCTTCATATTCCAGAGCAGAAAACCGACGCCCGCCCTCGGGCCGACCCGGTTTTCCAACGCGAGTTGCTTGGCAATCTCTCCCGAAGACCACCCGTGCGATCTCATGCGATCGATCGCGATCCCCGGATAAATCGGGACTCCCCTGGGATTATTCTTAGGATCGCGCCACCAAGCCAGCAGGGAGGAGAAACTTTGGTCGCCGCCATCGGGCCAGTAAAGTTGGGGAGCCAGATAATCGACCCACCCGTTACGCATCCAAACAAGCGGGTCGGCGTAAAGCATGTTGAGCTGGTCCACGCCCGCTTTCACATCGGCCGGTTGGCCCTTGGTATAAATGCCGAAGGGGCTGACCCCAAATTTCGCCCCCGGCCTCGCGGAATGGACGGCGGCCCCGACTTCGCGCACCAGCTTGTTGACATTCTCCCGTCGCCAATCCGCCCGGTTCATCCCGCCACCGTGGGCGCGATAGGTGCGTTCGTCGTCGAACCTTTCCGGACGAGCGGGATTTTTGGGATAGGGATAAAAGTAATCATCCATGTGCAGCCCGGCGACCGGATAGCGGCTCACGATTTCCCGGGCGACCCGGACCACATGGGCGCGCACCGCGGGATCGCCGGGGTCGAACACGAGCACTGATTGAGCGGTGCGCAGGCTGCTGGAGAATTTGGCAGCCGGATGGGAACCACTGCGGGGGTGGGATTTGTTGGCGGCGGCCCGGTAGGGATTGATCCAGGCATGAATCTCGATGCCGTTGCGTCGGCCTTCCTCGATGAAGGTCGCCAGTGGGTCGTAACCGGGGTCCGCCCCTTGCCGACCCGTCAACCAGCGGCCCCACGGTTCGAGCGAAGATCGATATATCGCGTCCGACTCGGCCCGGACTTGGACCATCAGGGCGTTCAACCCGGATGCTTTGGCTGTTGCCACGATTTTTCGGATTTCGGCTTTTTGTTGCTCCGCACTCAGGCCCTGTTTTGAGGGAAAATTGATATTGAAAACCGTGGCGACCCAGGCCCCGCGGAATTCACTGGCGGCAAGGGGATGAAGGGCGAGCAGGCAGAGGCAGAGAAGGAGCAGGGAGCGGTGAAGGAACATGGCGTTGCGGAGGTTTCGGGTGGCTAGCTTATCTCCGCTTCATGAAAACGGGATTCCTCAAGCTACTTCTCGGTATTTCCAAAAGTCACCTATTATAGCTGCCGGGCTGGAGAAAAGGCTGTTTAACCCCACTGCTCCCGCAGGGCCAGCAGATTGATTCACCGAAAACTGCAATGGCTCAGAGGGCCTCGGGCGGATCGCCAATCTCAATCCCAAGATGGCGAGCCAAACGGATCACGTCGGTGCCAATTGGGTTGGGACGACCGATCACCATTTCGAACGGGACAAGGGTCAGCCGGGATTTCTGAAGCGCGACCATCATCCCGCTCTCGCCGGAGACCAGCCCCAGGACAGCAAACTCCCCCATGCGCCCCGCGATTAACCGGTCGCGAAAGCTGGGGCTGCCGCCGCGTTGGACATGGCCGAGGACGGTTTTACGGACCTCCTGCTCGACCAACGGCGTGGCGAGGTCGGTCCCAAGCAGTTGACGTTCAAATTCCTCCGCGCTGGAGACTCCTTCGGCCAGCACGATAATGCTGTTGTCCACCGAATCGCGATAGCGATAGCCAAGCATCATCCGAATCCGGTCAAAATTCGGTACGAACTCTGGAATCACCGCCACCTCGGCACCCGTGCTGATCGCGGTCATCAGGGCCAAATGCCCTGAGCCTCGCCCCATGACCTCCACCAAAAAACAGCGCCGGTGGGAACGGGCGGTGTCTTTAATCTTGTCCACCATCTCGACGATCGTATTCGCAGCGGTATCAAAGCCGATCCCGACATCGGTCCCGGCGATGTCATTATCGATGGTGCCCGGCAACCCGATCACGCGCACCCCGAGTTTGTGCAGTTCATTCGCGCCAGTCAGCGACCCATCCCCGCCGATGACAACCAAGGCGTCGAAATGGTTTTCCTGCAAAATCCGCACCGCCCGCTTCCGGCCTTCTTCTTCATAAAAAGCCTTGCAACGCGAAGATTGAAGAATGGTTCCGCCCTGCTCCAAGATGCCGCTGATGATCCGGGAATTGAGCTCGATAAAGTCCTCGTCGAGAATGCCTTGATACCCGTTGTAAAATCCGAAAACGCGGATGTTTTCCCGATGGGCCGCCTTGACCACCGCCCGGATGGCCGCATTCATGCCGGGCGAATCGCCGCCCGAAGTCAGGATGCCCAAGGTGCGAATCACCCTGTTAGCCATAGGGAGTCGGTGCCTCGGAGAAAAGGGGCTTTTGCATCTCCGAAAACATTTCTCATTTTTCCTCCCAATTTTTTGAACGTCCCCCTCCCTGACCGGTCTAAATCAATAGGTTAAGGCGATTCGGGTCCGCGCACGTAAACCTCGTTATCTCCCTCGAGTCCTTGGCGTGCGCGGCCCGACTTTTCCCTTCTTCATTTTTCTTCCGGGTCTTTTTCCGGGATTTCTTCCGGGTCTTTCAAGTCTTTCGGCCCTTCGCTTCCAAGCTCCTGCCCCACCGGCAAACTTCGTGCCCAGGCCAGTGCGCTCTCCCGATCCGGCCATGCCCCCTCCAATTGCCGGGTCTGCGCCTCAGCCAGGATTTTCCCCAACCGCCGTCCCGGTCGCCACCCCATCTCGATCAAATCCCGGCCCGTGATCAGCGGAGGCGGAATCAACGGTGCAGCGGCAAATTCCGCCTCTTTCTCCCGGAGAAATTCGTAGTTATCCAACATCCCATGACTGCTCGTGCAATCGACCCGATGCAGCTCCATCTCCTCTTCAAATGTCGGACGCGCCATGAACCGCTTCAGCTTCGCCACCCGCATCTGTTGCACATCCTTAAAAACCATGTGCTGCCGAACAATTTCCACCGTCGCATCGATTTCATCCCGGGAAAAACGAAGCCGCTCCATGATCCGCTCCGCCATGCCTGCCCCGACCCGGTCGTGGCCGTTGAATCGAATCCGCCCTGTCTCATCCACCATCTGCGTGGGGCGCTTCCCAATGTCATGAAATAACACCCCAAATACCAACGGCACGGTCACCTCCCCAGGCAACAACGAAAGCATCAACCGCGTGTGCACAAAAACATCCCCTTCCGGATGAAATTCGGGCGGCTGTTCACACCCCTGCAACGCACTGACCTCTGGCAATATCTGCCCGAGCAATCCCGATTCATGCAGCAGATCAAAACCTCGCAACCGCTGAGCCCCGGTAAAAATTCGCACCAATTCCTGCCGCACCCGTTCCGGACTGACCACCCCGATTTCTCCCGCCATCTGTTGCATCGCCGCCCAGGTCGCCGGTTCAATGGGAAACTCCAGCTCCGCCGCGAATCGCACCGCCCGCAGCAGCCGCAATTTATCTTCGGCAAATCGCAAGGTCGGCTCCCCGATCGCCCGCAACACTCGGTTCTCCAAATCCGTCCGTCCTCCCACATAATCCCGCACTTCCCCAAGGAGCGGGTCGTAAAAGAGGCCGTTGACCGTAAAATCCCGCCGCTTGGCATCCTCCTCGGCGGAGGTAAAGGTCACGGATTCCGGGCGTCGGCCATCCTGGTATTTTCCATCGTGCCGAAAGGTCGCCACCTCAATGGGCGGCCCGAAATCGAGCACCACCAAGACCCCGAACTGCGCTCCGACCTCCACCCGACGCGAGAAAAGGCGGCGAGTCTCTTCGGGTCGGGCGTTCGTCGCCACGTCGTAATCCTTGGGCGGCACCCCGCGCAATTCATCCCGGACACAACCCCCCGCCCAGAGGGCCTCATACCCGGCGTCGACCAAGCGGCGCACCACATCGAGGGCCGCTTC
>CAZSPO010000002.1:10679-28310 GCA_964608775.1 uncultured Chthoniobacterales bacterium
GTTGCGGCAAGCTATTGGCTGGATTCATCCGGTGGGTGGCTCCCGAGAGGGGGTCGGCTCCTCCGCAGGCGGTCCCTCTCGGGCCGACTGGAAACTGGCGAGAAAAATCAACCCGACCGCCACACAGATGCAGGCATCGGCGATATTGAAATTCGGCCAGCTATACGGCCCGGCTTGGAAGAGGAGAAAATCGACCACCGCCCCATTCCAAAGCCGGTCGATCAGATTCCCGAGCACCCCGGCCAACAGCAGATGGCCCGCCCACCACAGCAGACGCGGCTGCTCAAACCGCCCGTGGGCAATCAGCCAGGTGATCACCCCCGATGCCACCGTCGATAGGCCGATAAAAAAGGCGTTGTTATCCTTCAACATCCCGAAGGCGGCCCCGGTGTTGAATGCCAGTTCGAAAGTGAAAAATCCGGGGATCACTTCCCTCGGCCCGTCCGCCAGCCGCCAATACGCCAGCGCCTTGGTCAGCTGATCCACCAGCAAAAACGGGAGGGTCACCCAAAAAAAGCCGCGCATGCCAATCCCCCGGTTCACGCTTCCGCTACCACCTCGGCGACGACTTCGTGGCAACGTCCGCACAGGGTGGGATGATCCTCATATTGCCCGACCGCCGGCAGATGGCGCCAACACCGTTCGCACCGTCCATGCGGCGACCGGCTCACCACGGCCCGCGTTGTTTCCCCGGCCTCCAAGTGGAGCTCGCTCAGGATGAAAAACTCCTCTAGCTCCCCCGCATGCTCCCGCAATTTCGCCAGCAAATCCGGGTCGGCCACCGATAGCGAGACGGTTGCCTCCAGCGCGTTGCCGATCGCTTTCGACTGACGCGCCGGCTCCAAGGCTTGGGAAATCACCGCACGCAACTCTAACAATTGCCCGGCAAACGCGGCCAAACCTGGGTCCAAGTAAGCGCTCTCTCCCTCCGGAAACAGGGTCAAATGCACCGAATCCTCCCGCCCTGCATGCCGCCACGCCTCCTCCGCCGTGAAGGCCGTGATGGGAGCCAACAACCGGCTCAAGGCATCCAGCACCATCGCCATGGCCGTCTGAGTGGCCCGCCGCCGCGTTGACCCCGGGGCGTCGCAATACATCCGGTCTTTGGTGATATCCACATACAAACTGGATAAATCGACGGAACAAAACTGGTTCAGGGTGAAGTAAACCCGGTGAAATTCATACGCCTCATAGGCCTCGCGGCAGGTGGTAATCACTTCCTGTAGCCGGTGTAAAATCCACCGGTCCACGACGGGCATCTCCTCCCGCGCCACGGCGTCCCGTTCCGGGTCGAAGCCCCCGAGGTTCGCCAGCAAAATGCGCAAGGTGTTCCGGATCCGGCGGTAAACATCGCCGACCCCCTTGAAGATCTCCTCTCCAAAAGGCACGTCGTTGGTGTAATCCACGCTCGCCACCCAAAGCCGCACCAAATCTGCCCCGTAATGACCAACGAAATGCTCGGCGTTGGTCGGTTTCTGATAGCTGCCCGCTGCCGATTTCGAAATTTTATTCCCATCCACATCGGTCACAAATCCGTGGGTAATCACGGTCTCATAGGGAGCCCTCCCCTCGATCGCCACCGCCATCATCAGCGAGGATTGAAACCATCCGCGATGTTGATCGGTCGCTTCCAAATAAACATCGGCCGGGTAACGAAGCGCCGGATGTTTCCTCAACACCGCTTGGTGACTCACCCCAGAGTCAATCCAGACATCGAGGGTGTCATGCTTGCGGGTGTGGCCGGGAGCCAATCCTACCCGGGCCGAGAGGGCATCGTCGTCGAGTCGGAACCAGACATTCGATCCCTCCTCTTCGACCAGGGTCGCCACCCGCTCGATCACGACCGGGTCGAGCAGCGGTTCTCCGGTCGGGGTGTAAAAGACCGGCAGCGGCACACCCCAACTCCTTTGACGCGAGATACACCAATCCGGGCGTGACTCCACGGTGCCCGCAATCCGGCTCCGGCCCCAGGGCGGGATCCAGCGCACCCGCTCGATCTCCTGCAACGCCTGTTCTCGCAAGGCGTCGATCCGGATGAAAAATTGATCGACCGCCCGAAAAATCACCGGGGTCTTCGAGCGCCAGCAATGGGGATATGAATGCTCGTGCGCCTCCTCCCCGAGCAACCGCTGGGTTTCCCGCAACCGGGTGATCACGGCGGGATTCGCATCGAAGACATATTGGCCGACCCATTCCGGCACCCCGCACGCTTCGGTGAACGCCCCTGCGTCATCGACCGGGGACAACAACCCCAACCCGTATTGGCGCCCCACTTGATAGTCATCCGCCCCGTGGCCCGGCGCGATATGCACCACCCCGGTTCCCGATTCCAGGGTGACAAAATCGCCGAGCACCACCGGCACCACCCGGTCGAGGAACGGATGGCGCAAGGTGGCTCCTTCCAATTCCCGACCTTTCCAGACCCGGATCGGTTCCCCTTGCAACTGCCACCCGGTCGCTTCCGCAAAAGCGGCGAGCCGCCCTTCGGCCACCAGCAGTCGGCGGGGTTCGCCCGCATTTTCAAATCGCCCCTCGACATACGCCAGCGTGGGATGCACGGCCACGGCGAGGTTCGCCGGAAGGGTCCACGGCGTGGTCGTCCAAATCACCACCGAAGTCGCCGCATTCAAACGGTCGGCGGTGGAAGCAAACCCAACGTAAATGGCCGGGGACCGTTTCGGTTTGTATTCAATCTCCGCTTCCGCCAGGGCGGTCCGGGCTCCCGTGCTCCAGTAGACCGGCTTTTCGCTTTCATACACCAACCCCTTGGAAACGAGGCGTCCGAAAGCGCGAATGATTTCCGCTTCATACGCTGGATCGAGGGTCAGGTAAGGATGATCCCAATCCCCCAAGACACCCAAGCGCCGGAATTGGGTCCGTTGAATATCGATATATTGTCGGGCGTAAGCCTCGGATTTTTCCCGCACCGCCACCGGGCTCAGGCCGTGTGATTCTTTGACGACGCGGTATTCGATCGGGAGCCCGTGACAATCCCAGCCCGGCACATAGGGGGCGCGGAAGCCGAGCATCGTGCGACTTTTGATGATGAAATCCTTCAGCAACTTGTTCAGGGCGGTCCCCATATGCACATCGCCATTCGCAAACGGCGGCCCGTCGTGCAGGACGAAGAGCGGTCGGTCCCGGCTCGCTTCTTGGATGCGGCCATACAGGTCGGACGCCTCCCATTCCGCTAAAATCTCCGGCTCCCGCGTGGTGAGGTTGGCCTTCATCGGGAATTCGGTGCGCGGCAGTTGCAGCGTCTCTTTATAGCGGGTGCTCATGGCGTAAGGGCCGGAGGCTAGCACCCCCTGGGAGTGGTTTCAATAGGCGTCCCAACCGATCTCGTGCATTGGGAATGGGCTGGGGCTTGGGGGTGGCCGGTTGGAAAGAAAAAGCCCCACCCGGCAGAGACCGAGTGGGGTTGATGAAAGGGGGATGATGCCTTGCTTCTTGAGCGAGGTAGTGAATCGCTTTATCCCATCCTACGGGATTCGTAAATTTTTGTGCCGTCATTCGCCCCCGCGCGGGTTCTGCTATTTGTGGCGTTGCCCTAGGCTGCTAGGGTAATAGGCCTGGCAGAGCGCCAATTATGGGCTCGGATTGTGAAGAGATGATGGGTGAGGTTTAAGCCTGGTTCGGTTTCAACCATCTCATCTGATCCGCAGATGTTCGGTTGCGTGCCGGAGGCACATTCGGACATGAGCCGGTGCGCGCAAGCCACCGGACATACCCAGGCGTGATTCGCCCCGGCAGGGGCGGTGGAACGGACACCTATCAGGATGAATGTCGGCAGTTTGTGGAACGAGCGCGCGTCCAATGCGGGGCCGGGTTTCTCTGGTCGCGGTGATTGAAGCGCCGCCCCTGCCGGGGCGAGATCCTCTCTCAAAACAACCGGTGGCTTGCTCCGGCTAAGGTCCCAGGTGCCTCCGGCACAGGTTTCATGCGCATTTGGCTTTTAAATCCCGCATCTCCGGACCTGGCCACAGCACAGGCCGTCCCCGCAGGCGAGTCGATTCCTCCTTTTGACTAGTGGAGTTCCTCTCCCGTTTCGGCATTCAAGACGGAGAAATGTTCCCGATGCAGATTCGCATCCGAACGGAAGGTGAGACGCCCGGCATGTTTTCGCTGCAACTCAATGAGTAAATCTTCGTCTTCGGTTTTGAGACGTTGTAAGACGTCTGGGTGCACGACAATTTTAAAGTCGTGCAGGGTATCTTGATGCTTCCGCATGAGGGTGTTCAATCGGCGCTGAACTTCGACGCTCATGGACATCGGGCTTTTGATCGTGCCTTTGCCACGGCAGTAGGGACACGGGTCATAGACCGTATGGCTGAGGCTTTCATTTGCTCGTTGGCGGGTCATTTCCATCAGGCCCAGGGCGGAGATGGGAAGCACATGGGTTTTGGATTTGTCGCGGCGAAGACGTTCTTTCATGCGGTCGTAGACCATTTGTTGGTCCTTGCGAGCCTTCATATCGATAAAGTCGGCGACAATCAGTCCCCCGATGTTCCGGAGTCGCAGTTGACGGGCAATTTCGTCGGCGGCTTCGAGATTGGTTTGGAGGAGGGTCTTTTCGACGTCCTTGCCCCCCTTGTTCCGACCGGTATTCACATCGACTGAGATGAGGGCTTCGGTTTCATCAATCACAATATAACCGCCGCATGGTAGCCAGACCTGGCGATGGAAAGCGTCGTCGATTTGGCGTTGCACCCCATAGAAGTCAAAGATCGGCACCGGGCCGTCATAAAGTTGGATACGCGATTTGGAGCGGGAAGAGATTTGGCCGACCAATTCTTTCATCTTTTCGACTGCGACGAGGCTGTCGCAATGGACGCTATCAATTTCCTCTGTAAGAAAGTCGCGCACGGTGCGGTCGATCAGGTCAGGTTCCTCGAACAGACAAGCGGGAGCCGGCTTTTCTTTGAGCCCACGCTCAATTTCAGCCCATTGTTCCAGAAGCAAACTGAGATCACGGACAAAGAACCGGGCGCGCTGCCCTTCGCCCACCGTGCGCATAATGACGCCCATACCCTCTGGCACGTCGAGTTTCCCCAAGATTTTACGGAGACGTTCCCGTTCTTTTTGCGACTCGATTTTGCGGGAGATGCCGTATTGTTCGGTGTAAGGCATCAGCACGAGGTAACGACCAGCGAGGCTGATATTTGTGGTAATCCGGGGTCCTTTGGTGCCGATCGGCCCCTTAGTGACCTGCACGATGACGTCGGAACCGACTGGGTAAATGCTGGGGATATCCTTCGCTGTGATTCTTTTCTGGTGGCTTTTGGAAGCGTTGTTCCCGCGTTGAATCTCTTCCACCCCGCCGTCTAGTGCGGCTGGAATGGCATCCCAAAAATGGAGGAACGCGTTTTTATCAAATCCAATATCGACAAACATCGCTTTGAGCCCCTGCTCGATATTTTTGACTTTTCCTTTAAAAATACTTCCGACGATACTGCGGTCGCTGGGTCGCTCGATGCTATATTCTTCTAGCATATCGTTTTCGAGGAGAGCCACACGAGTTTCGAGTCGTTCGCCGTTAATCACAATACGATTGCCCGTGGCTTTGCGGCCGACGCCGAGCAACTTTTTAACTTTTTCGATCATAGAAATGCGGGGGTGGGAAGGAGGTTTCAACGTTTGAATCGTCGGCTGGAAGGCCGCGTTTGATTTTCATTCTGGGAATCATCGTTTGCCCGGGAGCGGCCGCCGGTAAGGCGCTGGAAAAATGAGGGTCGACGCTCGGGTTCAACATTTTGCACCTGACCCTCGGCGTCAGCGGTTTCACGGATGGCAGGCCGGATGTTAGTCGAGGCGGTGACTTCCGTCTGAGCGGCAGTTGCGGGGTCGGGACCTGCGATGGCTTCACCGCCTGGATCAGCCCCAAAAGCGGCCGGAACGGCAGAGGAAAAATCGACATTGTCGACAAACTTGATATTGCCAAGCGCGGGGGGCATCGATTCGACGGGTGGGTTGAAGCCACGGTCGATAGCGAGGGATTCATCGATAATTTTGGCAGCGATCGGGGCGGCGACCCCGCCTCCGCTTCTTGCCCCTTGCACAAACACGGCGACGGCGAGTTGCGGATCTTTGTAGGGAGCGAACGCAATAAACCAGGCGTGGTTTTCCTTGATTTTGCGACCATCCCTGATGGTGTAATTTTCTGCCGTACCCGTTTTGCCGGCCACGGCGACCCCGTCGAGCTGGGCGCGTCGGGCGGTGCCACCTGCTTCGTTGACCACTTTGAACATGCCGGAGCGGACGGCTTCGATTTGATCGGGGGTCAGACCAAGTTGCGCGAGGTGCCCGCGGACTTTGGGTTCTTCTTTGAGGACGGTTCGGTTACGATGATTGACTATTTTATCGACCAACCGGGGTTGGTAGGCGATGCCTCCATTGGCGATCATGGCGGTGAGCATGGCCATTTGGAGTGGGGTAGTGAGGACGGCTCCCTGGCCAATGGAAGTATTGGCCGTGTGCCCATTGCTCCAGCGCTCCCGGGGATAAGCCACCGCCAGCCAAGCCGGCCCGGGGAGGATGCCTTCGCGTTCGCCGGAGAGTTCGATGCCGCTTTTCTGCCCCATCCCAACCAGGTTCCCAATTTCCAAGATGTTGTCGATTCCAGCTTCGTTTCCGTATTGATAGAAAAAGGAATTGCAGGAGCGCTGAATGGCTTGGGAAAGGGTAAGCGAGCCGTGGGTGCCGAGGCATTTCATATACTTATCCCCATATTGCACGCCGCCGGAGCAATGGTAGCCCCGTCGGTTGGGGTCGAGCCCGGCCTTCAAACCGGCCAGTGCGATCAGCGTTTTATAAGTCGAGCCGGGCGCGTAAGGGCTGATCGCACGGTTCAAAAGCGGATGGGTCGGGTCATTCCGGAGGGCACCCCAATCATCCACGGTAATCCGGGGGACGAACGTATTGGGATCGTAGGAGGGGACACTGGCCATGGCCAGAATATCTCCATTGCGAGGGTCGAGGACGACTGCGGCCCCGCGGCCCACGGCTCGGAGGGCACGTTCCGTGATCGCCTGAATCCGGGAGTCGATGGTGAGATAGACGTTGGCCCCTGGCGTGGGAGGTTCCATGCCAATTTCTCCACTGATGACTCCTTTCGCGTCCCTTTTGAGAATGCGCACCCCCGGTTTACCACGCAGGTAAGGGTCAAGAAATGCTTCGACATCCGATTTCCCTTCCGGGTCGGGTTCGTAGAAATCGAAGTCATTGATGTCGGGTTGAGAGCCGATATCCTGGGCGTCACCGACATACCCAAGCAGATGGCCCGCGAGCGCCCCATAACGATAGAGGCGAACGGGTTTAGTGTCGAGTTTGACCCCTGGAAGCCCTAGATCATTTTCCGCAAATCGAGCGAGGGTTTCAAAATCGAGATCATCGATGTAAGTAAAGGGAACGTGGGTATCGCCCCGCCAATGGCGTCGTAATTTATCCGCATTGAAATCGACCGCGAGGCCCAGCTCTTCCAGCCGCTCGATGATCCCTTCCCGGACGACCTTGACGATATCGGTCTCGGTGCGGGTGGTAGGAAAGCCGCCGACCGTGGTTTCAACCTGACGCACGGGCACCTCTCCATGTTTCGCTCGGTAACCTGCGACCACGTCTGGGAGATAAAAGTCGACCTGATAACTGGCGCGATTTTCAACCAGAGTGACCCCGTTCCGGTCGCGGATTTCTCCGCGGACAGAAGGCACGCGGACTTTGGCCCGGGATTCGCCAGGGACGCGTGCGGCGTATCGGCTGCCATGTTCGATTTGGACCCACCATAAGCGAGCCATGAGCAGCGAGCAGCCGACGATCATGAGAAGGCCGACAAAGGGAATGCGGAGGTCAATTTTCATCGGGCCCAATTCGTGTAACGGCGGGGGGATTTTTCGAGTCGTAGCGGCAAGCCGAAGAGGCCAGCCGCCATCCAGAGAGTCCAAAGCAACAGGGGGGCGAGGCAAAGATTGAGCATCCCGGGAACCAGGATGCGCCAAGGGACGGTTGCATCGAAATACAAAGAGCCGCGTTCCAATGAAATCAACAGATATTCCAGCGCAACAGTCCCGGATGCCAGTAGGCCGCTAAGGAGAGGATGCAAGTAAAACCGGCCCTGAAGGAACCAGGTCCGACAACCGTGAAGAAGAATGGTCGCCACCCCGAACACCACGATCGTCAACCCAAACGCAAGCTGCGGCTCACCGGAGACATAGGGGATAGTCAGCGCATCCCAGACCAAGCCAAGGCAGAAGGCGAAAGCGATTGCCCAAGGGAAATCGAGCGTCAACGCAACAAAAGCCACCAAGGCGGGGAGAAGATTGATCCGGGCACCGTGGAAGAGTTCAACCGGAGGAATGGCATGTTGCACCAGGAGCATCAGGGCGGCGAGGAAGAGCAAACTGGCTGTATAAAGGGCGGTCTTCATTTTTTTCCCACCACCACGAAGACCGCTTGCAGAGAGGCGAAATCGACAGCCGGCGTGACTTCCGCCTCCGCGTTCAACTCCCCAACCCGAAAAGTACGCACCGAGCCCAAGGTAATGCCAGGGGGGAAAACCGAGCCGAGCCCACTGCTGATCACCCGTTGACCGGGCCGGATTTCAGCCGATTTGGGCAGGAGCCGGAGCATGAGCAGCGGATTTAATTCGTTTGATGTGCGCGCTCCTCCTAGAATGCCTTGTTCACTGGTTCCCTCGACAATCGCGGCAACACGACAGCCCTCATCGACTAGGAGCAGCACCGTGCTGGTGCTCGGGGTGACCGTCGCGATTTTCCCCACGAGCCCGCGGTCGGTGAGGACCGGCATTTCCACTTGCACCCCATCATTCGAGCCACGGTCGATTTGGACGGTATTCCACCAAGTGGAAGGATCCCTCCGGATAACTCGCGCGGTGAGAAGGCGGTAGACTGAGCGTCGGTCGAAATCGAGCGAGGCTCGCAATTGATTATTTTCTTCCTCAAGATCACGGAGCAGTTGGTTAGTGGCGCGCAGTTCTTTATTTTGGATTCGGAGTTCGGTAACTTCCTTTTCCAATTGCTCGAGCGTTTTGAGATCGCGGGTGACATGTTGGAGACCGTCCTGGACGTTAGAGCCGGTTTTGAAAAAGGGAGCGGCCAATTGGAGAAAGAATCCTTGAACGATCTGGCCAGTGCGGGGGCTGACAACGAGGAGGCCGGCCAACAGCGTGATGAAAATCGCAAGGGGGAGCACATATCTAAGCAGCACCCCACCCGAAGTGCCAGAGAGCTTGAGGGACACGGTCATTCCGACCGGGCCTCGCAGATGCGGCAGTTCGGTCTTCCCAAGATCACGCTGGGACGACGCCAGCATCAGGTTAGCGCCAGTTTCGCTCTCCGGTGCTCGCCTGCCAGGAGCGCTCATTGGCAGACAGCTTTCGAAGGAGTTCGATTTCGTTGAGCATTTTCCCGGTTCCTTCGGCGACCGCACTGAGGGGATCATCGGCCACATGCACCGGGAGACCGGTCTCTTCCATCAGAAGTTTGTCCAGTCCGCGAAGGAGGGCCCCACCACCCGCCAACACCAAGCCGCGGTCGACGAGATCGGCACTCAGCTCGGGGGGACACCGTTCTAAAGTAATCCGGACGGAATCAATGATGGTAGAAATCGGTTCCAGCAACGCCTCACGCACTTCCTGGGAAGTGATACTCAGCGTTTTGGGCAGGCCGGCCACTAGGTCGCGACCTTTTACTTCCATGGTCGTTTCCTGTTCCATGGGATAGGCTGAGCCGAGTTTGATTTTGATTTCTTCGGCGGTTCGTTCGCCGATCATCAGGTTGTAGGCGCGCTTCATGTATTGGACGATGGCCTCGTCCAATTCATCGCCGGCCACTCGCACACTGCGGCTGAAAACGATACCGGCCAAAGAAATCAGCGCGACTTCCGTGGTGCCACCGCCAATATCGACAATCATGTTGCCTGCGGCATCTTGCACGGGAAGGCCCACGCCGATCGCGGCAGCCATCGGTTCTTCCACCAAATAGGTTTCCCGTGCCCCTGCGTGGTCTGCGGAGTCTTTGACCGCTCGCTTCTCCACTTCCGTAATACCGGAGGGGACAGCGATGACCACCCGAGGTTTGGGTTTCATGAAGCGACGACCGCCGTGCACCTTTTGAATAAAGTGCCGGAGCATCGCTTCGGTAATTTCGAAGTCGGCAATCACGCCGTCTTTCAACGGACGGACGGCCACAATTTTCGAGGGAGTGCGCCCGAGCATTCGCTTGGCTTCATCCCCGACAGCAAGCACCTTGGCGGTGCCGACTTCGACGGCTACCACAGAGGGTTCCCGAAGAACGATCCCGTGGTCTTTGACGTAAACGAGAGTATTGGCTGTCCCGAGATCAATCCCGATATCACTGGAGAACAGGCCCAGAAGTCCGCTGAACATGAAGAGTTTGGAAAGGTAAAGGTTGCATGCGCTGAAGTGAAACCCGCCGAACGACTCTGCACCCTTCGCCGTGATTGCCGCTTAATTAATTAAGCACCAACCCGAAGGCAGCAGGCAACCGTTCCGGTTTCGCCGTCGTTATGTAGAGACTCAGGCTTGACATCGTCAAGAGAAAGTCCCGGCAAACCCGCATTAAATGTCCGAAATTTGCCAAAAACGGCTCTCAAACGCCGAAAAACTGGAAACGCTCCCTGTTTTTCTTGAATCCGGGGTGCGAATCACGACGGCAGCACGGAGCCCCAAGCCTGCGATTAGTGCATCAACTCCCGGGTTTTTGCCTGGTAAGCCTGGGCTTCGGCGAGGGTCACGTAGCCATCTCCATTGGTGTCCGCCCCGACAAACGCCACCGTCAAGATTTCGACGGCCCGTTTGTTTGATTTGACCTCTTCGGCGGTCAGTTTGCCGTTTTTGTCTTTGTCGAGTTTGGCAAAATCGCTCGCAGTCCCGCCCATGGCCAAGAATTCCTCCCGACTGATGATTCCGTCGCCGTCCTTGTCAAAAAAGAGGGCCATCTCGTCGATCAACAATCCGCCGTACTCCTCACGGGAAACCCGCCCGTCCCCATTGCGGTCCGCTTTTACAAACTGGGACTCCAAGCTCGGCGGCTCGGGGTAGCGGGTGGAAGAGGTGGCACAACCGCCGGCAAGGCTGGCGAAGATAAGTCCGCAGAGAGGAAGGTGAAGTTTCATATCGATTTACCGAGATACCAGCCGAGAGAGCGCGGAAGGTCAATCCCGGAAGCAACCTCCCTCCCGAGCGCCGGGACTTATTCTACCGCGGAGCAGGCTTAGAAAACCATTGCCGCACCACCTCCTCGGCCGGCTTACCACGAAAAGGATATCCGCTTGTCTGTGCCGCGTCGTAGACCGGGTCGGCAAACCATTGCCACCAATAAACACCAAAGAACCAGGGCTGCGGCCAGAAAGTTTGGAAATAGACCTCATAACAAAGCCGCTGCTCTTCAACATCGGAAGGCTCCTTAACATTCCACCGCCAGGCACTCGGCTCCTTCCCCGCACCCGGCCGACTTTGGAAACCGGCCTCTAAAAATAAGATCGGTTTTTTGGTCTGTTGGTGAAGTGCTGCCAGCCGATCTCGCACCTTGGCCGCTTCAGCTAGTCGGGCGTCTTTCCCTCCGTCCCCGATGGGGAAATAAGCCGAAATACCAATGTATTCAAGTTCATCCCAAAAGCTAATCGCCTCAAATTCCCCTCCCCAATTGGCCGAATAAGTGCATGGGCCGGAGTAAATTCCCCGCACTTTCCGAATGAGGCTGCGCCATCGTTCGGGGTGGGAGAGCGTGGTACCTTCCAACTCACTGCCAACACAAAAAAGGTCGACCCGACACTCCGCCGCGATTTCGGCAAAATAGGTAATAAAGATACCATATTGCTCAAACCAACGATCCCAGTCCTCCTCGGTTAACATCCGCACATACCCCCGCCACTCGCCTTCACCCCAATGCACTCCGATCCATAAATGCGGATTCAACACCACGCGAAGCCCCCGCGTTTGGGCGTCATGAATCACCCGGGTGATGTGATCACGCGACATGGTGAGATCTTCTCCACGGTATCCAAAAATTTCAGGATGATGAATGTTAAAACTGTATCCGATCGGAATGATCGCCACGGCGTCGGCACCCAACTCACGAATGGCGAGGAGAGAATCGGCTGCTGTGCCAGTGCCGTATCCCGCGCTCTTACTATGGTTGTGTGAAAAAATAACCCCTTTTTGAAAAACCGGATGAAATCCGCCGCCAACCGGAGGCCCCAGGAAATCCCCCGCCCACATTTTGCCGGCAAAAAGCATGCCGACCGCCAGCGCCTTCCTTCGCGAGATCATGGGGCCGCTGCCACCCGTTCGTCCCCCGCCCTTGGAACGGTTCGGACATTCAAATACCAAGGTCCAATTTGCCGACTGTTCCCGAACACGGTGGTGGTTCGCCGATCGAGAAGTCCCCAGCGTTCCGCCACCCGGTCCCGGAGCCCAGGGGTAATGGAAGGATTGCGCAGCGCCACGGCGTCCGCCAAAAGAGAGGGATTTTGTAGAGCCGTCACAAATTGCTTTTGGTAGGGTAGAATGAACCAGCGCGGATGTCGGGACAAGGTGACAACCGCATACCCTTGTTGGTCATCCATGAGAATAGCGGCGTCGGGAGGCAACGTCTCATGAAGCACGGCCACGAGCTCGCGTTCGGGTCCGAACGTGCGGATAGACTCTCCTTTTCCATGCACCAATTGTTTCCAAACCCGTTCCTCCCGGTATCCGGAATCGGAAAAGACAACCCAGCTCCAAGCCGTGCAGACGACCAAGGCCGCAGCGGTGAAGTGGGCTTCAATCCGCCCGATTCGTCGGTAAACAACACACAACAAAAAGAGCAGCAGACTGAAAACGCCCGCAAACCCCAGGTAAGCCCGGTGCATGAGCGAAATACCAAAGGCGACTCCTAGCCCTTCGACGACGACGGGAGTCAGAAAAGCCGTTGCGACCGCCAGATTGCGCAGCCGGAATAGCAGGTAATAGAAAACAGGAAAGCTGACCAGAAACAATCCGCCGATGGTTGCAATGGCCTCGAACGGACGCCCTCTGAGCGCAAAGAGTTGGGGTTGTTGGAGGATTTCGGATGAGACCTGGCGGAAGTAAGTGGAGGGATGCTTCAGCGCATAGAAAAAATCGTCGGTAAACACCCAGGTGAGATAACTCCAGATAAACTGAGTGGCGACCATCGGAAGATAGAGAAGCAGGATGAGGGTGGTGATTTTCCACAAATCCCGCCGCTCGTCGGAGGGGAGCATGAGCGGCATGAGCGGGACCAGGACAAGGAGGCCGAGCAACAGGTCGAAGCGGGTGAAGCCAGCCAGCCCAAAGCAAAGGGCGGCACTCCACAGATAGCGCACGCGTTCGTTCAGGAATTGATTGCTATTGATCCAAGCTGACATGAGCCCCTGGCGACGAGTTTGGTCGAGCGCCTGTTCATCCATCGCAAACCGGCCGACCAGCCAAATGGCGGAGGAGACCAGAGTAGCAAAGATAACAAATGTGGTGCCGGTGGCCGCGCTGTGGAAGATGCCAGGTTGAAAAGGGAGCAGGAGCCCGAGACCTGCCAAAACGGGGCTTTTGAAAGAAAAGCTGCCATAAAGTTTTACCATCCAAAGGGTAAAGCCCGCCCCCCAAGCGGCGGAGAGCCAAATGGCGGGATGCGGGAGATGGAGCCACGTGAAGGGCACGGCAAGGTAGAAACCGAGCGGGGGATAGACGAGCCCGATGTTCTGCAATGACGCGGGGTTACCACGTCCGGCGATAATCGCACGGCTGGAGAGAAAGGCTCCTTCCTCAGTAAGAAACTGCCAGGTGTGATCCAACCAGAGGCCGATCGCCACAAAGGCGATCATCAAGATGCCAAACGTGAGAATGAAAGGAAGCCGCTTCATCGGGTGGCACCCGGCACCCGGGAGGCGCTGCCAACCGGGGCCATGGTCGAGAGGCCGTGTTCGGTTTTTTCCCAATAAAAAGGCTTAACGAGCAGTTGGTAGAGGGCTTTGTAAGAAGCATAAGCATGCATCATCCAATAGAGGGGATTGGCCAAAGCATAAATCGAGAGGGGGTAAGTCTTCCGTTTGAACACCGCCAGGATACAGACGTAAACCGCCATAAAATTGCCGAGTAACAAATTGAAGAAGGTAAGAAAAAGCAGCCAGGATGGGAACCAATCCGAGAAAATCTCCGCCCGGGTGACTAGCCAAATCAGGAAAATCCCCCAAAGCAACGGGTTCATGAGAAAAATGAACGGGGTGCCTCCAATAAACATCACAAAACCAAAGAAAGCCTTTAACCCGATGCGCCGAATCAGTTTGAAAGGATTCCGCATATTCACGAGGAACGTCTGCATATAGCCTTTGATCCATCGGGAGCGCTGGCGAATCCAGTTCCCATAAGCCCGATTGGCCTCTTCGTAAGTCGTGGAGTCAATGGTCGCAACGGTGTATCCGCGGGCGGTCGCCCGCACCCCGAGATCGGCGTCCTCTGTGACGTTGAACGGATCCCAGGCACCGAGTTCCAGCAGTTTGTCCGTTTTGAAATGGTTACTGGTGCCTCCGAGGGGGATGGGAACATCAAGGGCCTCCATCCCAGGTAGGGTGTAGTCAAACCAGTTTGAATATTCCAAGGTAAACATTTTCGTGAGAAAATTCTCCGGCCAATTGAAATAGTTTAGGGCTCCCTGGATGACCACCACGTTGGGCGGCAGCTTTCGAAATGCCGCGAGGACTTTCTTGATCTGATCGCTCTCCGGCAAATCTTCGGCGTCGAAAATAGTTAAATAATCACCGAGCGACACCCAAAGCCCGTAATTGCAAGCCTTCGGTTTTGTCTTGGGTTGGGCAGCGGGGACAATGACCGCGTGAAAATTGGGGGGAGGGTTGGAGGCTTTAAAGGCTTCGATCGTTGCGCTGTCATCTTCTTCGAGCAGGACTTTCACATCCAGCTTGACCACCGGATAATCAAGGTTGGCGAGCTGTTTGACCAGGTGAGGAATGACTTTGGGTTCCTTATAAACCGGCACCTGGACCGTATAAACAGGAAGCTCATCGTCACGTAGGGCGGCGATTTCCTCGCGATCTACCTTATGGGAGGTATTTCGATTCGCTCCTGCCAGGACGAGCAACGATTTGAAGGCGACACAGACGAAGTAGAAAACGTTAATGACCGTATTGACGATCACGATGGTGGCACCCGCAGCCACAATTAGCCCGAGGAGAATGGCGGTGAGGACGCCCCAGAGAAAGATGACTTGGATGGGGGTAAAAGTTTGTTTGGCAGAGGACTCAGGAAAGCGGCGGGAGAGGCCGTTGATGGCTTCATCGAGGAATCGTTGACCCAAAAACCGTTTAGTGCCTTCGACCCATTCTTCCTCCAGGATGACGCCTGAAGGGATGCCGAGTGCCTTGATTTCCGCCGAAAGATTGGCGGGGTCGGGGGCGACGATCCATTCCCGGCCATCGGCATCCCGGAGGGTCAGCGCCAGCCCTTGACGCCAGACAGGCCAGGGCAGACGGTTGGAGAGCTCTTCGTTCCACTCCATCTCTGCCAGATTGATTCGGGGCCTGTCATGCACCCGGCAGTAGCCCGCAAGATAGATGTCATCACTCACCAACCGCAAGGTGCGAAGGAGGGGGTCGGCTGGCACCCCCCAGCGAACCGCGAGTTCGGCAACGAGCTCGTGTTGCTCGTAAGTCAGGATATTTTCCTGAAAGAAGTAGTCGACGAGTTCCACGGAAATCTCAGGCGGCCTTGGCCCGTTGGATGGCCTGGCGCAAGATCCAGATCATCAGCGCACTCACGCCGAGCCAGAGCGGGATCAAAATCCAGAGCCGGGCTGATTTCCACTCCTGGCCGCGGGGGAGAATTGTGGTGGAACCAGCTTCGACCACCATGTCGCGGGTTTCAAAACTAAAAGCCGGCGTGAGGCCATCTCCAATAAGCAGATCCCCCTGCCCCATCCAGGGAAGAGCCGCCATCTCACGCACCACCCGGTCCAACGCTTCGGCTCCCCGAGCACCCCAGTAATCGAAGAAAAAGACCGGTTCATTTTGCCGGTTGTAAGCCGCTTGCAAAAAACCGACCGTGGCGCTGTTTTCCAACTGAAACAGCTCCTGGCCTTCGATGCTTTCGAGTTTAAACTCCCCGTTTTGCTTAAGAAGCGGCAAGATTCGCCAGCCAGTCATCTCCCGTTCCAAGGCGTCCTGCATGCTAAAGATCAGGCTGGGAGCATCCCCGGGGGGAAGGGCTCCGTCATAATATTCCGGCTGACAAAGGCGGCGGGCATTCAATCGTTGGATCCAGGCAACGGCGTGGGCGGCGGTCTGCCAGGTGAGCAGGTCGCTGGTGGCCGGAAGCGCCACATAATATTTGCTCCGACCAAAAAACCGGCGGGCCATTCGGGTCAGATCAAAGATCTTTCCATAGGCCGCCCCTTCGGAAGCGAGGGAGAGGAGGGAAGTGTCGTGCAGTTGGTAGCCAAAATAAAAGAGAGGATTGCGGCACTCTCCCTCGGTCGGGAAATAGGCGAGGGTGAACCGCACCAAATTTTCCTCCTGTAACTGGTCCCGGCGGAGCAAGAGATCCACATTAATTGTGTCGGAGCCGATTTTCAGTTCTTGCGTGTGCATCAACCGGTCGTTGACATAGATAAGCAGAAGCGCACTTCCCGCCCGCACAACTGGGGTGTGTTTGCCTTCGATTTTAAGACGCAGATCGACATCCCCCTCCCCAAACATCGCGGTATCGAACCCAAATTCTCTCGAAATATCCCCGATCCCGGCGACGTAATTAATGAACTTCGGTTCGAGTTGAGAAATACGAAAAGATGAACGAGTCGGGTCAATCAATTTCTCGGTTGGCACCCCCAGAATATCGATTCGGGCTCCGGGCATTCGAGAGACACTGAGCTCTTCTAACAATTCCCAGACTTCCCGCGATTGTTCGAGGGAGCTGGCCCGAAGGTAGATATTCCGGTTGATGCCATTGCTCTCGATGCGGATACCGGTATCGGTTTGGTTCCCAGCCTGGACGATGACCCGGTCGATGCCGCTTTGGGTGGCGACAATCCCGCCTCCTTCATAAAGCACATGGGGGCGGCCGGTGACAAAAAAGGCCCAACTTAAAGTCTTCAGCAACAGATCCCGCTGCACGGCCTCGGTCGCTTGGGCGAGGTCGAAGGAGAGCCGACGCTGCAGGGTGGTGGGCAGCCGACTAACCGCCAGCCAGTCGGGGTTTTGATCGTCAAAAGGAATGGTGAGCGAACTGGTTGGCAGGACTTCAACCCAGAGTTCGCGCGTGATTAAATCTTCGCAGCGATCAAAAATCTCGACGTTTTGCCGCCGCAACGCGATGCGAACCGTGATTTCGACAAAGTCCCCGGTGAGGATGGCCGGATCAAGTTCGGTGAGGGATGTTTGAATTTTGACGGCTTCTCCCGGATCCACGAGTCGTTGATCGACAAGAAAGCTGTTGGCAAAGATTTCGATCGTGCACTGAGGGGCGATCCGTTTGGAGGTGCGGATGAGCAGGTCGAGCGTCGAGCGGCTGGGGTCGAACTGCCGAACTGGCACGGGGAAAAAGAAGGTTTGTTCATTGATCGGCCCATAAATGCGGACCGGCTGGCGTTCGCC
>CAZSPO010000003.1:0-28063 GCA_964608775.1 uncultured Chthoniobacterales bacterium
AATCACCTCCCGCTTCAGCCGGGATAAAGGCCTCGCGATGGATGCCAAGTGGCAGACAGACCAGGAGAAGTCGACGCGGTTCGACGGCGGCATCAGCAGCATGTAACAAGCCGCCCATTGACTCGAGCCAGGGAAGGGTAAGCGTGACGCCGACGCCTTTGAGAAAATTTCTGCGGGTGGTGAGTGGGGTGGGATTCATGATAACGTGACGGGTTTCAGGGTTTGTGGAAAATCGGATTTTGAACAAGGGCGTGGACCATTGTGCGAAGCCCGCCGTTTTGACTCCGGGTGCTTTGCACTAATGCGGTGATGTCATCGCGGTCCGCGAAATCGAGACTTCGTCCGAGGGCGAATGTGGCAAGTTTCTGGGCCACATTGGTCGCGACGAGATCTTCACGGGCCAGTAGCATGGCGCGGAATTCTTCAAAGGATTCGAAGCTACCAGCTCCTTCGACAACGGCGGAGGGATCCACCGGGGGGCCCTCTTTAATCGTTGGTTTGGCTTTGCCGGGAGATTCGGCCAAGGCGCGGTAAGATTCGCGCCAGCCGCCGATCACGTCGAAATTTTCCAGGGCTAGGCCGAGCGGATCGATTCGCGCATGACAAGAAGCGCATTGGGGAATGTCACGATGTTTCACCAGTTGATCCCGAATATTGGTGGCTCCGCGGATGTCGGGCTCGATCAGAGGCACATCTGGCGGCGGCGGCGGCGGCGGGGTGCCGAGGAAATTCTCCAGCATCCAAACCCCGCGAATGATAGGAGAGGTGGTGGTGCCATTGGAGGTCACCGCATGGATACTGGCATGAGTCAGGAGTCCGCCCCGGACGGTCTGGGATTTGTCGAGGGCCACCCGGCGAAACCCAGGGCCTTCCACGCCGGGGATGCCGTAATGTTTGGCCAAACGCTCATTCAGAATGGTCCAGTCGGAATCGATGAATTGCGAGAAAGGCAGGTCGTGCATGAACATTTCCCGGACAAACCCGACGGTCTCTTCGCGCATCGCGTTTTCCAATTCCTCGTCGTATTCGGGGTAGAGATTCATGTCGGGCCGCATTGCGCCGACATCGTTGACCCGGAGCCATTGCCCGGTGAAATCGTGAAGGAAGCGGTCGGCCTTCGGATCAGCTAGCATGCGATCCACCTCGGCCCTTAGAACTTCGGGTTCTTGCAGCCGACCGGTAGCCGCCTGGGCCAGCAGGGCGTCGTCGGGTGTCGAGCGCCACAGAAAGGAAGAGAGTCGCGAAGCGAGCGCGTAGGAATCGAGCGATTGCGGCGGCTCAATTCTGTAAAGAAACTGGGGGGCGACCATCATCGTGGCGAGGGTGGTTTGCAGGGCTTCAGCGGGCGGCAACGTCTCAGCCAGCTCCTGATAAAACGCGGTGTATTTCTCCACGGTTTCCTTCGGAACCGCCCGGCGGAAAAGCGTCGGCGCAAAATGGGCCACGATCTCCGACACACTTTCCGGTGTGGGCTGGTGTGGGTCGTGGTCGCCATAAATCACTCGGTGACCCGGGGGCGGCCAAGTTTCGTAAATCGGCCCCTCCAGAGAAGCTTCACGCACCGCGATGAAGGGCCCGGTGAGTTCCAGCATTTTCTCGCTGGCAGCCCAGTTGGTTCCGTCCAACATTTCAAATTTCACCCGGTCGCCCGGCTCCAAATATAGATCGAATGTGTGTTCCTCAGGCGTGTCACTTGTGAGGGGCAAAATCCCGGCCGTTTTCGGCGGGGTGCCGGGTTTGAACGAGCCGTAAGTGATTTTTAACCGAACGGGCTTGCCGTCGTTAGCCACCGCATAGGGCGTGATCGCGAAACGATACCAGCCTGGGATGCGCACCGGCTGGAAATTTCCCGTGGAGGGAGTGCTTGCATTGTAAGCCCGTATCGCCAACACCGCATCCACTCCCGGCCCATCTTCGGGTGTCGGCTGTCGCAGCGACCCATTTTCCCAAACCGGAAAACGGGCTCCCGCATGGGGATTCGCCTCGCTTTGCGCTTGCAAATCCCGGGTGCGTTGCTGCTCCTTCGGCGTGAGAGAATCGAAATCTTTCAACCGCCGCTCCAACTGCTGCCGATAGGACTCCCACGCCTGCTTGTTCATGTCGTGCAGGGTGAACGCGGTTTTCTCCGTTTTGGGCTGCTGCTTGGGTGCCGTGGCCCTGGCCAAGACAAATTCAGCGGCATCCAAGTATTCTTGCATTTGAGCCGCTGAAAGCATGAGCGCCGCGCCGTTGTTATCAAATCCATGATCGAGGGTGTCCTCGGGGAAACCGGCAGCAAAATCCCCCTCGATTCCAAACAAATCGCGGATGGTGTTTTCATATTCGACCCGATTGAGTCGTCGCATCACCACTTCGCCGGTCTGCCCCTGCAACGCTCGTTTTGCCCGCACCAGCTCGGCCTCAATCCAACGGGTGATCGGTTCGACCTCTTCCATCGACGGCTGCGGGGAGTGTTTTCTGGGCGGCATTTCTCCCAGGTGTAAGTTGTCGAGCACAAGCTCCCAACTGGCCGCATCGGCAGAATTTTCGGACATCCGCAACTCATCCACCCGGAAATCCCCCTTCTGCTGCGTTGGCCCATGGCAACCGACACAATATTGCCCGAGAAAAGCATTCATCTCGGACGGCACAGCTCCCAGAAGGGACGAACCTGTGACCATATTTAGACCCATGCTCAGGCCGATGCTCAAAATGGATGGAGGGAGAAGCTTCATGCGGAATCTTGGGACAAGCTACATCATAACCTTGCCACAAATTTCGATCACCAGGTGAAAAAAAAGGGCTCTGCTCAATCGCACGTTCGTATGGCGCAATGCCCCAACTTCCTCTTACCCCGATCAGGAATGATCAGGCATGGTCCCCCCCTTGTGCCAAACAGGACCCACCACTTCCTGGAGCGGCAGTTTCACCATCCCGCGTTCCCCCTGGTGAAGCATGCGAGCGAGATGTTCCGCCCCTCTTTCACCACACAGAACCGGCTCCAATCGGCACTCAGCAAGACTTCTTCCCGCTCGCCCAAAACGTCAGGGCGCAGCAAAATGCCCTCGACCCCCTGAGCCCAGAGCTGGTCGAGCACCTCGGAAAGCGGACCGCAGTCCTTTCTGTAGATGAGCGGCGGGTCGAGCCCGAGTGAGCTTGTGGTGGCCTTGAACGAACGGGTCGTCGAGGTGATTCCGGTGGTGCTCACTGCCGCACAAAGACAAGCCACTGGCACCTGCCGCACGGCTGCGCGTGGCGTATGCCGCTGCATCGCCAGCAACGCCGCCGGACCATTGGGACGATAAGCCATTGCCCCGGCCACCTCCCGCCCCCGTGCTCGTTTGGTTGCCGAGACATGGCCGACCCCACGCAGCGCACACGACACCACATAGGTGGAGCACCCCGCCTCCCCCGGAACGGGGTCACCGACCTCAACGGAGGTACGAATCGAGGTGCGCTGACCTTAGGCATCTTCTGCAATACCCAATCGGCTCGCCTCCGATGCCACCTTAGAAATCCAAGGCAACCTTATCCAGATCGAGGTCGTCCCAGAGCCATCGACCGCAGCCCTCATTCTCGTTGCCCTCGGCGCACTCAGCCTGGGGCATCGTCGCCGTCGCACGGTGTAATCCCCTCCGCGCCATGCACGCAGCGGCTTCCCGTCGCAGGCGTCTTTCTCTTATTTAAACACGACCCTGGCCACGTCACGCCTTGCTTCCTCTCGATGAGGCAACGGGGGCGGCTATGGCTTCATGAACAGGGCGCCATTGCCTGAGTCGGGCAGATGCCGACCCGGACTTCCTGGGCGTAAAGAAGATGGTCGGGTGGCCGGGCCGGGTCCGGCAATCCCGCCTGCACCAGGGGAGTGACATCGAGTAGTCCGGTCTCTGCTCGCGCAAGTTGGTAAGGATGATGGCGGACTTCACCCATGTGATACCCGCCCCGCCGACGGGGGGCAATCAGGTGGTAACGCTCCACGAGAAAGGCCTCCAGCGAACCAGCCTCTGCCGGGCGGGCGGTGCCGCATCCCGCGTATTCATAACGGCTGCCAATATCCGTTCCCCGACGGCGACAGGTGTATTCAATGCTTCCCGCCTTTCGGTCCGCCCGCATCGAAGCGTGCTGATAGGGCAACCCGAAGAAGGTGCGCGCGATTTCGACGGCGATCGGTTGATTACAGTCGAGAGAGTAAAACCAGACCCCGGACGTGCCTGCCGCTTGCACGTAGGTGCGGACGTTCAATTCCAAGAACCACGATAGTCCCGGCACCGGTGGACAACCGACCGGTCGGACTTTGGCCATAAAGAATGGCACCACCGCCACCCAAGCGCGACCTTCAAAACAATCGGGTTCCAACCCGCTCGGCAAAGTGGCCGCCACCACTTCCGGAGCCATCGACCAATGGAGAAAAAGCAAATCTCGCCAAGTCTGGCGCATGATGATCGGAGGAGGCATGGGGTGGGGGAGGGGGGTAATCTGATGATTTACGATTCGGCACGTCCGGTTTATGCATACGGTTCAATCAGATGCAATCGGCCACAGGCAAATTTTCCCGGATCGGTGCGCGCTGGATGGCGCTCTCCGCCTTCCTAGTGGCAGCAGCCGTTTGGTTTCTCGTTCTCCACAACTACGATCCCATGAGGGGCCTGCGAACGTGGTGGCTGAACACCCTGGCCGTCGAAGGCCCGAAAGCTTTCCACCGCGATGACCTCGCTCTGGTGGGGGTGGATCTTCAATCGTTAACCCTCGAAGGCGCATGGGAAGATGACATTGAAGCAAGCCCCGCCCTCCAAAAAATTCGGGACGCTCCCCCGGGCGGCTGGCCGTGGCCCCGCGATGTGCATGCCGAAGCCGTCCGCCGCATTCTCGCAGCCGGGGCTCGGGCGGTGGTGGTCGACTTCGTCTTTTCTAGCAGCGGAGAGGGTGACGACGCCCTGGCCCAAGTGATAGCGGACCACCCCGGGAGGGTCTTTCTCGGGGCCACCGTGGAAGAAACCGAAGTTCGCAACCTCGGCAAGACAGCGAAGATTACTGGTCCACCGGAGAGCATTCTGGACGGGCCCGAGGCTTTTCTGGGCGGGATTGCGGTTGTGAATTTTTTCCCGGACCGCGCCGATGGGACCATCCGGGGGTTTCTTCCTTACGTTCGGACCACGACCGATGGGCGGTTGCGCTATCCGACCTTTTCGGGGCGGGCCATGGAGCTCCTCCGGGTGCCTCCTCCGGACCCGCTTCCGTGGGAAAGTATCCCGATGCTATTTGCCGGTGGGCCAGGCACGTTTGAGCCGCTCCCGGCTTATGAGCTTTTTATCGATTCGCTCTTTGAGCGCAACTATGTGGCGACCGGCGTGCTCCGAAACAAACTGGTGGTTTACGGACCAAGCGCCCCGACTTTTCAGGATTTTCATCCCACCCCGTTTGGATCGATGTTGGGCGCGGAGCTGCATCTGCAAGCGATCAACGCCGCTCTGGAAGGGGCCAAGCTCAGGGAAGTGCCGAACGCCTTCGTGCTCTGTGTGCCATGGGGTGCGGCCCTGCTCGTGCTCCTCCTCTGTCGATGGGTGCATCATGCTCTCATGCGGTTGGCCGTGATTGCCCTGCTGGGGGCGACCATTTGGTTCGGAGCCTTTATCGCCTATGCCGAAGCCAGGTGGATCGTCGATATCACGCCTGCCCTCGTCACCCTCGCCTTTGCTGGTGTCGCCACGTTCGTCGTCGAGATCGTGGTGGAACGGCTCGAACGCGCCCGAACCCGCGGATTTCTCGAACGCTATGTCTCCAAAGATGTTGCCAAATACCTCCTCGAACGGAACGAGGATATTCTTGCGACTACCCGCAAACCGGTGACCATCCTTTTCTCGGACGTGCGCGGCTTTACCACTCTCTCGGAACAAAGCGATGCCGCCCAACTGGTCGAACAACTCAACGAATACCTCACCGCCATGGTCGCCATCGTCCACCGGCACAAAGGCACACTCGATAAATTCATCGGCGACGCCGTGATGGCTGTCTGGGGCAATCTCCAAACTAACGGCCCGGAACAAGACGCCTGTCATGGCGTCGCCGCTGCCCTGGAGATGCACGCTGAACTCAGCCGCCTCAACGTGGGCTGGAAAAGCCGTGGCATGCCCGAATTGGAAATCGGCATCGGGGTCAATAGCGGCGACCGGGTGATGGTCGGCAACATGGGGTCGAATGAAAAAATGGAGCTGACGGTGATCGGCGACGCGGTGAACCTTGCCGCTCGCCTCGAAGGGTATACGAAGTTTTATCACACCGGCCTGTTGATCGGGGAAGAGACCGCCTTTTTGCTCGGGGACACCTTCGTTTTGAGTCCCGTCGATGTCATTCGGGTCAAAGGCAAAGAGCAACCGGTCGAGGTGCATGCGGTGCTCGGTCGCACGGGAGAAGTCAGCCCCGATGACCTAGCCCATCTCGACGATTACCGGAATGCCTTGCGCTCTTTCAAAGGCATGGAATTTGTCGAGGCTAAGGTCGCCTTCGAATCCGTTTTGACCCGTTGGCCAGACGATCCGCTCGCCCGGCTTTACGCGGATCGCTGCGACGAATTTATCCAGCACCCGCCAGCGGACGACTGGGATGGGGTGACCACCTTTACGTCCAAATAAGCTGGGCATCCAGACCGGGCGCGGCCAGCGTTTTATCAATTGGGGGGAGAGCATGGGATTGACAGCTCCAGTCCAGTGGAGATGATCGATTTGCTCTCCCCTCACGTTCTTTCTCCATTTTCTGCCCTATCAACTTGGCGGACATCAAGCTTGGCGGACATCAATGATGTTGGCGAAGCTTTGAGGCTGCCAGAGTTTCGGGTCGAATTTCCGCCTAACCAGCGGCCAATTTGCCCTACGGTGTGCGAGATAACGGCGACAACTCCCGGACCGATGCTTATTCACCCTGGAGGCTGGTTCGAACTGGTCAAATGACAGGCCTTGACTGGAAGTCAGGCGCGGTTCGATGGTCATCCGCCCTTGTATCGAGGGAACGGGATAGTCTCCTTAACGGCACTGTGGGGCATTTTTTTTAACGCTGTCGCTGTTCCGATGTTCCCCTAACCGCTCCAAAAGCTTGACGATGACCCGATGGGCGACCACCACCTTTGGGGAAACCCATGGAATTAATGCCGACAATCGATAGTTTACCTGCCGAGGAACGCGCCCGCTGGGCACTCTGCGAAGCCACCCTGCGACCGGTCGATACCGAGACCGCTATTGCGACTGTCCACCGCGAACTGGATGTCTCCCATCCCGACTTCGCGGGATATCTTGCTGATTATCTTGAGGAGCACGAGGGGAAGAAAACGCTTTTTGCTTGGGTCAGAGAGAAAGAAATTGCTTTGCTCTATTGCCCCATCGACCAAACGGCCCGCTTTTTTTTCAATCACGGCAATCTCTCGGGTGTCGGCCAAGTAAAACCGGCCATCGTTTCAATCCTGGCCAGCGTCGCGCGTGCGAAAAATTTGAGCGGGGCGCCTGTTGCTCAAGCGCACTAAATTCGTGCGATTGGGAGGTAGCCCCCAGCCTGATCCCATCAAACGGGTTCATGCTTTCCCGTTTTTGAGTGGAGCCAGTCTCTGGCGGGTGGCGCCCTCATCCGGATAAAGGTCCAGACTTCCAGACAAGATGTTCGGCGACGATTTGAAATGGGGGAGGGCGCAAATGGGGGAGGGCGCGAAAAGAAGCCGTTGGGCTAGGTCGCGCTCCCCGGAGTTCACGGAGCCGGGGCCGGGGCAGAAGCCGTATAACCGCTCGTCTTGATGGCGGCGATCACCTGCTCTTGCGTCACCTTGCCGGGTTCGACCGCGACGATCACATGGCCTGCTTTCAGACGGACCTCGCTAGCTTCCACGCCGGGTGTCTTTGCCAGGGCGGCAGAAATGGTGTCGACGCAGTGCTGACACGTCATGCCGGCCACCTTGACTTCGATCAACTCGGCTCCTTCTGGCCATGCGGGGCTGGGTGCAGGTTGGTCGCCCGCATTGGCATGGGCCGCAGAGGCCTGAGGCTCCTGAGCGTCCGGCTTGGAAGTTGAGGAATCGCAGCCTGTTATAAGCGCGACACCGAGGAAAAGGCAGAGAAAGCTTCGCATCCCCGACACTGCCACCACATTTTGTCCTAATCAAGGGGGGCCTTCGGTCGAGGTTGCCCCTGCTACGGATCGGCTCTCCATCGGGTCGGCGGATGGAACCCGGCCATGAGCCGCCCGATCCTCCAGAGGCCGATGGAAGGAAATATTTTTCGCTTTCCATGCAAAATACCCCTTGCATGACTAAGGGCAGCATGCTTTTCTCTTTTTTCCACCCAGCTTCGGCTGCGACCTCTGGTGCTCGGCATTGAGACGAACGTCGCGAGAAAAGTTCGGCATTGATCCAAAACTTTCTTGCTAGGGTTTTATCGGACCCTATAGTTCGCGCTCCCTCGTCGCCACTAGAGTCCAGGGGAAACTGCGGCTCGCGGCGGTTATTTCGTCTATAGCCGGTGTGGGGAGATTTAGAAATGTAGGCTTAGAAATCTAAGCTTAAAAATTTAACCAGTCTTGGAAACGGTGTCTGATACCAGCGGCTAGTGTCTGCTGGGTAGAGGCCCCAATAAACTTGAAACCTGCCCGAAACCTGCCCGAAACCTGCCCGATTTTGTTTGAAATTCAGTCTTTGAAATTCAGCCCTGCTCGAAACTCCTGACTTTTCATATGCCGACGATTAACCAACTGGTCCGAAAAGGACGCCAACAAGCGGTGACGAAATCCAAGTCGCCAGCCCTTAGCTCCTGCCCGCAGCGTCGAGGCGTTTGCGTGCAAGTGATGACGCGCACCCCGAAAAAGCCGAATTCAGCCCTGCGGAAAGTAGCCAAGGTGCGCCTCACTAACGGGGAGGAAATTATCGCCTACATCCCCGGAGAAGGTCACAATTTGCAAGAACACTCCATTGTCCTCGTGCGAGGCGGGCGGGTGAAAGATTTACCAGGCGTCCGCTATCACATTGTCCGCGGAACGCTAGATACGTTGGGCGTCGATAAACGACGTCGCGGACGGTCGAAATACGGCGCAAAACGACCGAAACCCGGTCAGGAAGCTGCTCCGACGGGCAAAAAGAAGCGCTAACGAGAAGTGATATCGAGAAGCGCTAACAAGGAGCGATAACGCAAACGCAACGAAAGCAGAGAAAACTCAAGCAGAGAGAATACCACCCCCCCCGGCCCACGCCGATCTTTGTCTCCTTTTTGATTTCATCCCACCCCACTCATTATGTCCCGCAGACGCCGAGTCATTCATAAACCGGTTCAAACCGACGCCCGCTACGCCAGCCCTCTTGTGGCTCGCCTGATCAGTAACATTATGCGCCGCGGCAAAAAGTCGACCGCTGAACGCATCGTTTACAACGCGATTGAGCGAAGCCGCGAAGGGACGGAGACAGTCGATCCCCTCGAAGTCCTCAATAAAGCCATTGATAACGTAAAGCCTCGATTGGAAGTGAAATCGCGCCGGGTCGGTGGAGCCACTTACCAAGTCCCCATCGAAGTCTCCTCCGAGCGTCAGGTCGCCCTCGCCATGCGCTGGATCGTCGGCTACGCCCAAAATCGGCGCAGCATCCCCATGGATATCGCCCTCGCTAACGAGCTAAAAGAAGCCGCAGCCGGTCAAGGCAGCGCGGTCAAGAAGCGCGATGACACCCACAAAATGGCTCAGGCCAATCGGGCCTTTGCTCATTTCCGCTGGTAGTTTTTTGCCCCCCTTACCCCTCCCCAAACCTTTGTCCCTTGTCAGCCGTGAACGCTCCCAATACCAATCCCAACTCGCCGGACCGGGCTTTTCCGCTCGAGCATACCCGGAACATTGGGATTGCTGCGCACATTGACGCGGGGAAGACGACGCTCACCGAACGTATCCTTTTTTACACCGGCATGATTCATCGGATCGGTGAGGTGCATGAGGGGGGGGCGACCACCGACTGGATGGAGCAGGAGCAAGAGCGCGGGATTACGATTACCTCTGCCGCCACGACCTGTTCCTGGTTACAAAAAAGTCACGCTGGCTTGGACAAACTCTTCGAGGGTATCCCCCACCGGATTAACATCATCGACACCCCCGGGCACGTCGATTTCACCGCCGAGGTGGAACGTTCTCTTCGTGTGCTGGACGGAGTGGTCGCCGTTTTTTCCGGCGTGGAAGGAGTTCAACCTCAGTCCGAAACAGTCTGGCGACAAGCCTCGAAATATCACGTGCCGCGGATTGCCTTTGTCAATAAAATGGACCGCACCGGGGCTGATTTTGCCAATGCGGTCTCTGAAATGCGGACAAAACTCGGGGCCAACGCCGTCCCGGTCCTTCTCCCGCTTGGCAGCGAAGAGGCGTTGCGCGGCCAAATTGATGTTATCAACCAAAGAGCGATCCTTTATTCCGAAAACGATCGGCTCGGTTCGACTTACGAAGTCACCGAAATCCCCACCGAATACCAGGAAACGGCTAGAACCGCCCTTGAAACGCTTCGCGATGCCGTGGCGGATCTGGATGAAACGGTGGGAGCCCTCTTCATCGAGGAAAAACCGATCACGGCCAAGGCCCTTAAAGCTGGGATCCGCCGACTGACGATTTCCAATCAGCTCGTGCCCGTCGTTGGCGGGTCGGCTTTCAAAAACAAAGGCGTTCAATCCTTGATCGATGCGGTCGTCGATTACCTTCCGAGCCCCGTCGATATTGCCCCAGCCGAAGGTCTCGACCCAGACGATACTGCTTCGACGGTCCTCGCTCCTCCGACTGATCTTGGGAAGTTCTGTTCGCTCGCCTTTAAGCTATGGAGCGATCCGTTCGTGGGCAAATTGGTCTTTTTCCGTGTTTACAGTGGCGTTTTAAAGAAAGGGGACACGGTTCTCAATGCTTCCACCGGGAAAAAAGAACGCATCGGGCGACTCCTGCGCATCCAGGCGGATAAACGAGAAGATATCGACGTCTGTTTCTCAGGCGATATCGCAGCGATCGTTGGCATCCGTCATATTAAAACAGGCGACACCCTTTGCGCGCCTGACTTCCCCATCCTGCTCGAACCGCCTTCCTTTCCCGATCCGGTCATTTCCATGGCGATCGAACCCCGCACCAAGCTCGATCAGGAGAAAATGGCGAAAGCGCTTCAATCTTTGTCCGATGAAGACCCCACTTTCCGGGTTTCGACAAACGAAGATACCGGCCAAACAATCATCGCCGGAATGGGTGAGCTCCATCTGGAAATTATCCGCGACCGCATGTTCCGCGAATTCAAGGTCGAAGCTTCTGCTGGCAAGCCCCAGATCGCTTATCGGGAAACCATCACGGAAGCAGCCAAAGGCGAAGGTAAATTAATTAAACAATCAGGGGGACGTGGGCAGTATGGACATGTGGTGGTGGATATCCGGCCCAATGAAAGAGGGAAAGGCCTTACGATCGACAACAAGATCGTCGGGGGTGTGGTGCCTAAAGAGTATATCCCGGCCATTAAAAAAGGGGTCGAAGAAGCCGTCATCAATGGCGTGGTCGGCGGCTATCCCGTGGTCGATGTTCATATTGATATTGTTGACGGCTCCTATCACGACGTCGACTCGAACGAGCTCGCCTTTAAGCTCGCTGCGATTTTTGCCGTGAAGGATGGGATGAAAAACGCGGGTCCCATCTTGCTCGAGCCTATTATGAATGTCGAAGTGACCACCCCCGATGAATATCAGGGCGATATTCTCGGCGATCTCAATCGTCGGCGAGGTCATACGAAGGGCATTGAGTCCAAAAGCCACTTGGTGCTTCTCCACGCGGATGTGCCTCTTTCTGAAATGTTCGGCTACTCCACGGCCGTCCGCTCGCTTTCCAAAGGGCGAGCCAGTTATTCGATGGAACCGTCCCACTTTCAACAAGTCCCGGCTCCCATCTTGTCCGGTATTCTTGACCAATATAGCTAACGCCTCGCCCCACCCACTTTCCCTACCCTTATTATGAACGGACAACGTATACGCATTCGCCTCAAAGCCTTCGACTATCGCATGCTCGACCAGTCAGCTGGCGAAATTGTCGAAACTGCCAAGAGAACGGGAGCCAAGGTCACCGGTCCCATCCCGCTCCCTACCCGGATCGAGAAGTTTACGGTCAATCGCTCCCCGCACGTGGATAAAAAATCCATGGAACAATTTGAAATCCGCACCCACAAACGCCTGCTTGATATCATCGAGCCAACCGCGAAAACCGTGGACGAATTGCGCAAACTTAACCTCCCCGCCGGCGTCGATATTCAGATCAAGATCTGACCGCGCCCCAAGCTCACCCATTTCTAATAGGAGACCCATCATCATGACAGTCGGATTGATCGGCCGCAAAGTCGGCATGACCCGCGTTTACGACGCAAGCGGAAAGGCGACCCCCGTCACCGTGATCGAAGCGGACGGCAATACCCTTTTGCAGGTTAAAACCGAGGAGTCGGATGGCTATGACGCTGTCCAAATCGGTTACGACACGCAAAAACCTCAGCGCGTCACCAAACCTCAGCTTGGCCACTTCGAAAAACATCACGCGCAACCCAAGAAAGTGGTGCGTGAATTCCGCCTCAAAGAAGCGGTCGCCGACGCCTCTACCATCACGGTCGGCGTCGCACAGTTTGAGGCGGGTCAATCCGTCGATGTCATCGGAAAATCCAAAGGGAAAGGGTTCCAAGGCGTCGTGCGGCGTCACGGTTTCCATGGTCAACCTGCCGCTCACGGCTCGATGATGCATCGTCGGCCCGGAGCGATTGCCGCAGGTTCCACCCCGGGCCGCGTCTGGAAAAATCAACCGATGCCAGGGCACATGGGGGATAAACGCGTGACGGTTCAAAACCTGACAGTCGTGCAAGTCCGCGCCGAAGAAGGAGTGATTCTGATCAGCGGAGCCGTCCCCGGAGCTAACGGCAGCTACGTCGTTGTCCGCCCCGCTAAAAAGGCGGTCGCCAAGAAAGAGGAGAAATAATCGATGAGTGTGGAAATTTTAACCGTTGAAGCCGCCAAATCGGCAAACCTCGATGTCATCGAGAACCGCAAAGGCACCCAGGCGCTACACGAAATGGTGGTCGCCCTCCGGGCCAATCGCCGCAGCGGCACCGCCAATACGAAGACAAAAGCCGAGGTCAACCTTTCCGGGCGTAAACCGTGGCGGCAAAAAGGGACCGGACGTGCGAGGGCCGGTTATTTTGCTTCTCCTGTGTGGCGCGGCGGGGGAGTGGTATTCGGCCCTAAACCCCGGGATTACTCGAAGAAGGTTCCCAAATCGGTCCGAAAACTGGCCCTTCGCAAAGCGCTCAGCAGCCGAATTGTCGATGGCGATGTGCTGGTCATCGAGCAATTCGCTGTCGCGGAGCCGAAGACGAAAAGCTTCATCGCCGGGGTGAAGGCGATCATTGATGCCAAAAAGATTTTGATTATCAGCCGGGCTTTCGATGCAACTACCTTTCTGGCCGGGCGCAACGTCGCGAACGTTCAGCTTATCACCAGCGCAGAAGTGAACCCCGAGCAACTTCTCAATTACACCAAGATCGTCGTCACCCGCGAGGCTCTCGCCGATCTCGCAACCCGGAGCGCCAAATGACCGAGCCTTTCGATATTGTTAAAACCGTTCGACTGACCGAAAAAGGGACGCTGCTAAGCGAGACCCAGAATAAATACGTGTTCCAGGTCGATCCCAAAGCGACGAAAATTCAGATCAAACAGGCGGTTGAATTCCTGTTCAAAAAGAAGGTCGTGGCAGTCAATACTTGCAATTACGCAGGAAAAAAGAAGCGGGAACGCCGCGCCGACTTTGGTCGTCGTCCCCATTGGAAGAAAGCCATCGTCCAACTGGCCGAAGGCGATCGCATCGAATTTGCTTAATCCCCGGAAGGAGCATTTCTTATGGCACTCAAAAAATTTCGTCCCCTGACTCCGTCGCTGCGCTATAAGCAGTTGCCGGCATTCACGGAAATTACCAAGAAGAAACCCGAGTCTTCGCTCACCACCCCGCTCAAAAAATCGGGTGGTCGCAACAATCGCGGGCGCATCACATCCCGTCACCTGGGCGGTGGGCACAAGCGGAAATATCGGATCATCGACTTCAAACGTCGGAAAAGGGGAGTGGAGGCGACGGTGACCTCCATCGAATACGATCCCTCCCGCACCGCTCGGATTGCTTTATTGCAATATGCCGATGGCGAAAAAGCTTACATTCTCGCTCCGGTAGGGTTGCAGGTAGGCGCGAAAGTGATCGCCGGGGATTCGGCTCCGCCTGATTTGGGCAATGCCCTGCCGCTCAAAGCCATCCCGCTCGGCTCTAGCATTCACAATGTTGAGCTTACGCCGGGGCGCGGTGGCCAAGTGGCTCGGAGTGCCGGTCAGCAGGCGGTGCTCAATAACCGCGAAGCCGGTTATGCCTTGGTAAAAATGCCGTCCGGTGAGATTCGACGCATTCATGAAGAGGCTTATGCCACCATTGGCCAGGTCGGCAACACCGATCATATGAATGTCTCAAGTGGGAAAGCGGGGCGCACGCGCTGGCTGGGTCGTCGCCCCCACGTCCGAGGCATGGTGATGAACCCCATCGACCACCCGAACGGCGGGGGGAACGGCAAAAGCAAAGGGGGGGGCGGTCGTCAACATCCTGTCAGCCCTTGGGGCCAACTGGCCAAAGGTTTCAAGACCCGTAAAAAACATAAACCCAGCGATCGATTTATCCTTGCGCGGCGCAAGGTTAAGAAGTAGGATTCGCACCCTTTCGCTAGAATATCATGGGAAGATCACTTAAAAAAGGTCCCTTCGTCGAGCAGCACTTGCTTGAGAAAATCGACAAGCTAAACGACGCCGGCAGCAAGCGACCGATCAAGACTTGGTCACGTCGGTCTATGATCACGCCGGATTTCGTCGGGCATACCTTTATGGTGCATAACGGCAAAATTTTCACATCCGTGTTCGTCACGGAAAACATGGTCGGACACAAACTGGGCGAGTTCTCGCCGACGCGGACCTTTAAGCGTCACGGTTCTCACACAGCCAAGGTCTCCAAATAATTTCAATGAGGCGGCCTGCATGGATAGCAGGATGCCTGGGATGTCTCTGGAGCCTCTTGGCTTCAGCGCAGCCCGAAAGTTCTTTCTCAGATTCAGTTCTTGAGTTTCAGGAGGCCAAGCTGACGTTACAGACAGCTGCCTCGGAAATCGCGGACCTGCGCGAACGGTTGGCCGCCGCAGAGGAAACGGTAAAACGACTCACCGAGTCGCTCGCCGTCGCCAATGCGGAATCGGAATACTTCCGAAACCAATCGTTTGAGCTCAAATTGCGTATCGAAGCCCTCGGGTTGGAATCCGTTGGCGGTGACGACAAAGGCCTTCAAAGCCGGTTGTTAAAAGCCGCCCGGGACATCCAAATTCTGCACGAAGAAAAAGATCAGCTCGCGACGCAATTGATTGAGATGTCCGAGTCGATCCTTCGGTATTTATCGACCGCTGAAACGACCGATTTCGAAGCCCGTCTCGATGTTGAGACCCAGCTGAGGAAAAGTGCGGATGCTTTGGGCTTTCTACCCAGTGACGCGGAGACAGCCTCTCCGCTCCCCTCCTCGCTTCTCGCGGCCGGTGTTCTCAGTATCAAAGAAGAATGGGGGCTGGTTGTGCTCAATGTCGGCCGTGAACATGGTGTCAAAAGTGGCATGCTGTTCCGGATTAACCGCAATGGGCAACCGATCGCCCGGGTTCGAGTCGGTTGGGTCCGCGAGTCCATCTCCGGCGCTGTGATTCAAGAACTGGATTTGGGGAAGGAACGGATCCGAGTGGGGGACCCGGCTGTTGCGGAGTTCTCACGTTAACATTTTACACGATAGACATGACAACCACCTCGACATTTCGTTACGCGCGCATCTCGGCCTTTAAGGCCCGGGAAGTCACGCGTTGCATTCAAGGGCTGACGGCCGCTGCCGCTCTCGATCTGGTCAATTTCACCCCCAAGAAGGCCGCACGCTTGGTGGAGAAAACCCTCAAGAGCGCAATCGCCAATGCCGAAAATAATCACCAAGCTCGCGTCGACCGTCTTGTCGTCCAAGAAGCGGTCGTGGGCGAAGGCCCCACGCTGAAACGTTTTCGCCCCCGCGCTCGCGGCTCCGCTAGCCCCATTCGCAAGCGGACTTCGCATATCAAAATCACCCTGACGGATGAACGGGAATCCGTCGCCTCCACCAAGCAAAGGCACCTGAGCCCTGCGGCTCGGGAAAAGCGGACCGCCGCCTCCTCCCAAGTGGCCAGCCCGGCTGCCAACGCCGACGAATCGGCGTCCATCCAAGAAACCGCCACCAACTAAGTTATGGGCCAGAAAGTTAATCCAATCGGATTTCGTCTCCAACTGAACCGCGACTGGCGCTCCCGCTGGTTCGCCAATCGGAAGGATTACACCGATTTCCTTCACGCAGACCTCGAAATTCGCCGCTATCTCAAGCGTAAACTGCGGTCTGCTGCCGTTGCTAAAATCGTGATTGAACGCGCCTGGAATAGCATCCGGGTGACAATCCACACGGCGCGCCCTGGTATTGTGATCGGTCGCCGAGGTGCTGAGATCGAGGAGATGACGAAGAAGCTAAGCACCATGGCCGACGGTTCCACGGTGAAAATTGAGATTCAAGAGATCCGCTCTCCTGATCTTGATGCCCAACTCGTTGCCGAAAATATCGCCATGCAACTTGAGCGCCGGATTTCCTTCCGGCGTGCGATGAAACGGGCGGTTCAAACCACGATGGACGCCGGAGCACTCGGCGTCCGGGTTCGGGCAGCTGGTCGCCTTGGCGGCGCGGAAATCGCCCGAGCCGAGCAATATCGCGAAGGCAAAGTTCCCCTCCATACCCTTCGGACACCGATCGACTACGGATTCGCGGAAGCCCAGACGGTAGCTGGCAAAATCGGGGTCAAATGCTGGCTTTGCAAAGCCGATGTGGAACCGGCTGAGGGAGAAAAGAAACCGGTTGAAAGCGCCGCCTAAAACTGATTTGCCCCACGACTTTTAAGGAGACTATTTGCTATGCCATTGATGCCCAAACGCGTGAAGTATCGTAAAACCCATCGCGGAAGCCGCGCCGGGGATGCGACACGCAATACCCAGATTGATTTTGGTGAGTTCGGACTGCAAACATTGGAGCGCGCCTGGATTACGAACACTCAGATCGAAGCCGCCCGTGTGGCCCTCACCCGCAATATGAAACGGAAGGGCAAATTGTGGATTCGGATTTTTCCGGATAAATCTGTGACCAAACGGCCGCCCGAAACCCGAATGGGGAAAGGGAAAGGTCAGCCCGAATACTGGGTGGCGGTTGTCCGCCCTGGCAACATGATCTTTGAACTCGATGGCATCCCGGAATCGATCGCCCGGGAATCCCTGCGTCTCGCCGCTACCAAACTGCCGATCCGAACCCGCTTTGTCACACGTCACCACGCTGTGGCCTGAATCCCCATCCCGCGAGATTAACGATGAAAATCCAGGAACTCCGTGAACTAAGTAAAGAGGAATTGGCCACCCGAAAACGGGATCTGCGCCAGGAATCCTTTCATCTTCGCCTTCAACAACAAAGCGGCCAACTCGAACGACCGAGCCGCCTCAAAGAAATTCGGCGCGAGGTGGCGCGCATCGAGACCATCCTTTCCGTCCGACGCCACGCGACACCGGTCGCCTGACAGTCGAACCTTCCCTCCTCTCCTTTGCCTCCCCTTTGCCTCCATTAAATCGTTATGAGTGAACCCGTAGAAGCCCCCGCCACAAGCGCGACAGAAGAACGGCGCCATCTCCGCAAATCGCGGGTCGGTGTCGTTGTCTCCGACAAAATGAGCAAGTCTCGTGTGGTCGAAACCGTCACGCGCGTGCCACATCCGAAATTTGGGAAAATCATTAAACAAACCAAGCGCTACCACGTTCACGACGAAGAGAACCAGAGCCATGTCGGGGACAAAGTTCGCATCGCCGAAACGCGCCCGCTCTCAAAGACCAAACGCTGGCGTCTGGTCGAAGTCATCGCTCATTAATTCCGCAAGGCCCTTTTTTATGATTCAACTTCGTTCCAGATTGCATGTCGCCGATAACACGGGAGCTCGGCGGGCCACCATGATCGGCGTGATCGGCAAACGCACTCAGTTTGCCCGCATCGGTGACATTATCACCGCCAATGTGAAAGAAGCCTCCCCGGGTGGCACGGTCAAAAAGGGCGATGTCGTGCGGGCAGTGGTCGTTCGCTCCAAATTTCCCGTCGAACGCCAGGATGGATCCTCTCTCCGTTTCGATAATAACGCGATTGTGATTATCGACAAGGATTCCAATCCGCGCGGGACTCGCATTTTCGGGCCAGTCGCCCGTGAGTTGCGGGAGAAAAATTTTATGAAAATTGTTTCCCTGGCTCCGGAGGTCCTCTGATGAACCGCATTAAAACTCATGTAAAACGGGGGGATGAGGTGGAAGTCATCGCCGGAAACCACAAAGGCAGCACAGGCAAAGTGTTACAGGTGATGATTAAAAAAAACCAGGTCCTCGTTGAGGGTGTGCGAATGATTAAAAAACATCAGCGCCGCAACGAAGAACATCCGCAGGGAATCATCGCAACAAGGGAGGGCCCGATTCACCTCTCGAATGTGCGACTCGCCAATAGGAAAAAAGCGACAACTTAAATGTTAGCTGGGCTGCAATCGGCCCGGGCAAAATGAATATGGACGCAGAACTTTATCAGGAATATACCGAACGCGTGGTGCCCCGCCTCAAGGCGCTCAAAGGCTACGCAAATATCCACCAAATCCCAAAGTTGGAGAAGGTCGTGGTCAATGTGTGCGTCGGCTCTGCCAACGATCCCAAGGCCGCACTGGAGGATGCGATCAAGGAAATCGAAACCATTACCGGACAAAAACCGGCGACAACCAGTGCGAAAAAAAGCATCGCCAATTTCAAACTCCGCCAAGGGCAGGTGATCGGGGCGAAAGTCACGCTTCGCGGGCGTCGCATGTATGAGTTTCTTCAGCGATTTATCAAAATGGCCCTCCCGCGAATCCGGGACTTTCGGGGGATCTCTCCCAAAGCCTTTGATGGCCGAGGCAACTACACGATGGGAGTGTCCGACCAATCGATCTTTCCCGAAATTGAGCTCGATAAAATCAAGCGGAACATCGGATTCGACATCACGATCGTTACCACCGCTCACAACAACGAAGACGCGAAACTGCTGCTGACCGAGCTCGGCATGCCATTCAGCGACAAACCGAAGGAAACAGAGGCCAAGGCCGCCTGAATCGTTCCCAAAGAACCAGGAGATAACCTATGAGTGTCGTTTCAGATCCTATCGGCGACTTTTTGACTCGCCTGCGCAACGCGGCTGCGGCGGGCATTGTCGACGTGCGCGCCCCCTACTCCCGTATCAAGGAGGAAATTGCCAAGATTCTTCAACGCGAAGGCTATCTTGATCATTACTCCGTCGATACCGTTGGCCCCCACAAACAACTGACCGTCCGGATGAAAATGGCCGACCGGAAAGCGGCCATCACCGGACTCAAACGTGTCAGCCGCCCTGGCCTTCGAAAATATGTCGGCTCCACAGAAATTCCCCGGGTCCTCGGCGGCCTCGGGATTGCCGTCCTGTCCACTCCGCGCGGCGTCTTGTCCGGGCGCGAAGCCAAAAAACAAAAAGTCGGCGGGGAACTTCTCGCCTACGTCTGGTAAGGAGAAATAGACGATGTCCCGAATTGGCAAAAAAGCAATCACACTCCCCGACAAGGTGAAACTCGAAACCCGGCCCGATGGTTCGGTCCAGGTGGAAGGCCCCAAGGGAAAACTCTCTTGGAAAGCCCCTCGCGAAGTCAGCTTGGCAATCGAATCCAACACAGTCTCGCTCACCCGCTCCGGGGATACCTCTCGGGAAAAAGCGATGCATGGATTAAGCCGCAGCCTCGTGGCCAATATGGTCGTCGGGGTCTCCGAGGGATTTACCAAGAGTCTCGAAATTCATGGCGTCGGCTTTCGCGCGGCCGTGCAAGGAACCATTCTTAATCTCAGCCTCGGATTTTCTCACCCCGTGCACTTTCCCATCCCCGAGGGAATCAAGGTGACCGTGGCCGATAACACCAAACTAAAGGTCGAAGGGATTGACAAACAACTCGTCGGCCAAGTGGCTGCTGACATCCGCAACTACTATCCGCCGGAGCCTTATAAAGGTAAAGGCATCCGTTTCACCGGCGAAGTCATCCGCCGTAAGGAAGGCAAAAAGGTCCAGTAATCATGGCGAATCCCCAACGCAAAATTATCCGGGACCGGGTTCATCGCCGGATCCGTAAACGGATCAGCGGAACCCCCACCCGCCCCCGTCTGGCTGTGCATTTTTCCAGCCAGCATATCTACGCCCAAGTCATCGACGACACGCTGGGCAAAACGCTCGCAGCCGTTTCGACGACCGAAGCCGAATTCCAAACCGCCAAATCAACAGCCAACTGTGCCACAGCTGAAAAAGTAGGGCGTCTACTCGCAGAACGTAGTCGGTCGTCCCATATTCAAAAAGTGGTCTTTGATCGGGGCGGACATCTCTACCATGGCAAAGTAAAGGCGCTCGCCGATGCAGCCCGCGCCGCCGGTCTCGACTTCTAATTTCCTTATGACTTCCAATCGTTCATCTTCCAAACCACAAGGCCACGACCGTTCCGACAATCGGGGTGGGTCATCCGATACGACTGAAAAGGTCGTTTTTATCAACCGCTGTTCCAAAGTCGTCAAAGGGGGCCGTCGCTTCAGCTTCAGCGCCTTGGTCGTCGCCGGCAATCATGAGGGCCAAGTCGGATTCGGATTCGGAAAAGCCAATGAAGTGGCCGAAGCTATCCGGAAAGCTTCGGATTCCGCGCGGAAAGGCATGAAAAAAGTTGCCTTACACGAACATACCATTCCTCACGAGGTTATTGGAGAATTCGGCGGCGGGCGTGTTCTGCTACGCCCGGCCTCACCCGGCACCGGGATCATTGCCGGCGGCGGCGTCCGCGCGGTCGTCGAAGCGGTCGGGATCAAAGATGTGTTGGCCAAATCGCTCGGTTCCAACAATCACGCCAATGTGGTGAAAGCGACGCTCAAGGCGCTTGAACTGCTGCGGCATAAAGACGAAGTTTTTAAATTGCGCGGCATCCAACCCGTGCGCAAGGAGGCCTGATCACTATGCGCTTGCACGATTTACAACCCAAACACGGTAGTCGCCACCGAACCAAGAGGCTCGGTTGCGGGGAAAGCTCTGGGCATGGAAAAACCAGCGGGAAAGGTCACAAAGGGCAACTTGCCCGAAGTGGTGGTTCTGTTCGAATCGGTTTCGAAGGCGGCCAGATGCCTCTAATCCGACGACTTCCCAAGCGGGGCTTTAGTAATGCCAATTTCAAAACCATCTATGGGGTGGTGAATGTGGATGACCTCGAAACTTTCGCGGCTGGCACTGAAGTGACCGAGGATCTGCTTCGCAAAGCCGGCTTGGTCCGAGGCCGGATCGATGGAGTGAAAGTGCTGGCTCGCGGAGAAATCACCCGCCCGCTCACTGTTTGTGCCGACCATTTCAGCGAATCAGCCAAAGAGAAAATCGAAAAAGTCGGCGGAACCGTCGTGGTGCGCCAAAAGGGCGTGCCTGCGAAAGAGACGACCTAACAATGGTTGTCCGTCCCCGATCCTCCCCAAGGATCTTCCGGTAGTCGGATCTCGCTTCACATCCGTTTCTCCGATCTCCTCTCTGTCCCATGCTAGCCGCTTTTTCGAACATCTTCAAAATTCCGGAACTCCGCACCCGGGTGCTCTTTACCTTGGCCATGGTGGTGATCGTGCGGATCGGGGCCGCCATCACAACCCCAGGGGTCGACGCCACGGTGTTGCGGGCCTGGTTTGTGGACGCTGTGAATTCGCAAGCTGGTGGAAGCGTCGCCGCCCTCTTTAATATGTTCAGTGGCGGTGCACTCGAGAATTGCGCCATCTTTTCTCTCGGCGTGATGCCCTACATCACGGCCTCGATCATCTTGCAGCTGATGACCGCCGTCGTTCCACGACTCGGCAAGCTGGCACGGGAAGATGGTGGCCGGCAGAAGATTACGCAATACACCCGGTATTTGACCCTCGGCCTTTGTATTTTTCAAGGTTACCTGTTGGCCCTCAGTTTTGAAAATCCCGCTTCGAATCCATTCCTTTCTGGCATTAATAATACGATCGAAACACTCGGTCGTCCGTTGGTCGCTGATCCGGGGCTCGGGTTTCGTTTGCTGACTGTGCTGACCATGGCGTCGGGCACCATGTTTCTCATGTGGCTGGGCGATCAGATTACCGATCGCGGCATTGGCAATGGGATGTCGCTGATTATTACGATCGGCATTGTTGCCCAATTGCCCGCAGCTTTGATCCAAGCCTGGAAGACGTTTATCCCGACTGGAGGCGAGGCAAGCCAGGTGAATCCCGCCATTCTTGTCCTGATGGTCGCCTTTCTCGTTTTGGTGATCGCTGCTGTCATTTCCGTCACGCAAGCCCAGCGGCGGATTAGTATTCAATATGCCAAACGGGTGGTCGGTCGGAAAGTCTATGGCGGTCAGACCCAGTATATGCCGTTGAAGGTCAATTACGCCGGGGTGATGCCTATTATCTTTGCCCAAGCGCTTTTGCTCTTTCCCTCCACGATCGTTAGCATGCTTTTCCCGGATAACCGAACGGCGTCCGAATTCGCCAACTTGCTTTCGACCGGTTGGCTCCACTATCTCGTGTATGGAGCCATGATCTTCTTCTTCAGTTATTTCTGGGTCGCCACCCAGTTTCAACCGGCCCAGATCGCGGATGATTTAAAGAAACACGGGGGTTTTATTCCCGGAGTTCGTCCGGGTAAACCGACGGCGGACTTCCTCGATTTTACCATGACCCGACTGACTTTTGCGGGAGCCATTTTTCTGACGATTATCGCCGTTTTACCGGAGTTGTTAGCTCGTCAAATGAACGTGCCTTACATCAGTGCTCAGTTTTTCGGTGGCACCGGCTTGCTGATTATCGTGGGGGTCATTCTCGATACGATGCGGCAGATCGAGACGCACTTGCTCCAGAAACATTACGATGGATTTTTGAGGAAGGGAAAAATTCGCGGGCGTTTTGAGCGACCGGCTCCCAGCAGTGGGAATTTGGTCAGCCCCGAGGTGTTGGTTTGGTTGTATGTCGGCATCGCCATCCTGGTGATCAGCGGCGTCGCTATTGCTCTCAACCAAGGATTCAACTGATGGGGAACCCGGAGAAACCGATCGAATGATCCCCATCAAGACAGGGCGCGAAGTTGAGCGGATGCGCGAAGCTTGCCGGATTGCGAGCGGGATTCTGGAGGAAATCTCGGCAGCCTGCCAGCCAGGAGTGAGCACTGGAGAGGTGGACCGACTGGCCGGGCGTTTGATCGCAGAGGCCGGTTGTCGTAGCGCTTTTTTGGGCTACCGATTGGGTAACGCGGTTTTTCCAGGGCAAATTTGCATTTCCGTGAATGAAGAGGTGGTCCATGGGATTGGAGGGGGGCGTGAGATTCAAGAAGGCGACTTGGTGAAATTGGACGTGGGAGTGGTCTGCCGGGGTTGGGTGGGAGATACGGCCTCCACCGTGCCGGTTGGGACCATTGCTTCCGACACCATGCAACTGTTGGAAGTCACCGAAACGGCTCTGGCGCGGGGAATAGCCCAAGCGCGAGGCGGCAATCGGCTCGGAGATATTTGTGCCGCCATCGAAACGCATGTGCGGGAAGAAGGATTTTCTGTTGTCCGGGAGTTTGTCGGGCATGGGGTGGGGCGGAAGCTGCATGAGGAACCCCAGGTCCCAAACTATGGCAAACGCGGTGCAGGCCCCAAACTGCGACCCGGGATGACGCTTGCGATCGAGCCAATGGTCAATCTGGGCACGGCGGCCGTCCGTATTTTGGGAGATGGCTGGACCGTGGTGACTTTGGATGGTAAACCGTCTGCGCATTATGAGCACACCGTCCTGATTACCGAGGATGCCCCGGAGATTTTGACATGGCGCGCAAAGACCTTATCGAAGTCGAGGGCCGAATAGTGGAAGCCATGCCGAACCATCTGTTTCGTGTGGAGCTGCCGAACGGCCACGAATTGACCGCGCATATTTCAGGAAAAATGCGTTTACACTTCATTCGCATCTTGCCAGGAGACAAAGTTATGGTAGAAGTTTCGCCCTACGATTTGACGCGTGGGCGAATTACCTTGCGTCATCGGTAACAAGCGAAGCTCGGAGCTTTTCCGGTGTCCGCCGGAAATGAAACGGGCTTTTCGTCCTTCCCAAACCTCGGTCGGCCAGCCATTGCCATGCCAATTCAGTCCGGCACAGATGCCGAGGAGATGGAATAGGAAGAAAGTTCGCGGGTCACCCGATCAAAAATTACAGCAGCAACCCATTGTTTCAGCCCCAACCATCAGGAGAAAAACCCCATGAAAGTGCGAGCATCAGTCAAGCGCCTCTGCGAATCTTGTCGTGTTATCAAGCGCAAGAACGTGGTTCGCGTCATTTGTAAAAATCCGCGTCACAAACAGCGCCAAGGCTGACGCAATCTAGATTCACCCTCCCTTCATTATGCCACGTTTACTCGGAATCGACATCCCCGGCAACAAACGCATCGAAGCGTCTTTGCCCTACATCTACGGCATCGGTGTGACGACTGCCAAGAAAGTGCTCGACCAAGCTGGTATCGACCCGAACACACGGGCGAAAGACCTCACCCCTGAGCAGATCGGCGAGATTATTCACGTCATAACCGACTCGAAAATCCCGATTGAAGGGGATCTTCGCCGGGAGGTCCAAACCAATCTCAAGCGGTTGCAGGCCATTAACTGCTACCGCGGCCTTCGGCACCGCCGTGGGTTGCCCGTGCGCGGCCAGCGCACTTCCACCAATGCTCGCACGCGAAAAGGAGCCCGGAAAACCGTCGGCGTGCAGCGCAACAAGAATGCAAAGGCCGGCAAGGTCTAAGGCATCCTGAATCATTCCCATGGCTGACGAAACTCCCACCCCTGCCCTCCCCGAACCATCCCCTGCTACCGAGCCCTCACCGGCTCCACCGGCTCCACCGGCTCCCGCCGCAGAGACCCCCGCAGCCCCTGCTACACCGACCCCGCTTGCTGCTGCGGCGGAGAGCCCTGCAATCCCCGCTCCCGCCGCTGCGGTAGAAACCCCGAAGGCCCCAGCGAAAAAAGCCGCCAAGGCGAAAAAAGCCGGCAGCCCCACAACTGAAGCGACCAAGCCCGATTCTCTCTCGCTGACCGGCGAAATTGAGAAGGTGAAAGTCGTGAAGGCAAAGGGGAGCAAGAATGTTCACACCGGCATCGCCCACGTCTTTTCCACGTTCAATAACACCACGGTCACGATCACCGACCAAAATGGCAATGTGATCGCATGGTCGAGCGCAGGAAAAATGAATTTCCGTGGTTCGCGGAAGAGCACCGCTTACGCCGCTCAGGTGGTCGCGCAGGATGCATGCCGACAGGCAATGGGCCATGGATTAAAAGAGGTCGAGGTGCGAGTCAAAGGTCCCGGGGCTGGTCGCGAGTCCGCCGTCCGCGCCATGCAGGCTGTGGGATTGGAAGTTTCCATTATCCGCGACGTCACGCCCGTTCCCCACAACGGCTGTCGTCCACCAAAACAACGCCGGGTTTGAGAACCGGTATGCTGCAACTTTTTACCATCTGATACTATGGCACGTTACACCGGTCCCAAAACCAAAATTAGCCGTCGTTTCGGCGTCGCTCTTTTCGGCTCTTCGAAAGCGTTTGAGCGTAAAAACTACCCTCCCGGAATGCATGGCGCACGCGGGAGCCGCCGCAAAAAAACCGACTACGCCGTGGCGCTGGCCGAAAAGCAAAAGCTAAAATATCAATATGGTGTTTTGGAAAAGCAATTCCGCCGCTATTATGAAAAAGCGCTGACCAAACGTGGCGTAACCGGCGAGCTCCTTCTTCAATTTCTTGAAACCCGGCTGGATAATGTGGTCTACCGCCTGGGGTTTGCGAGCACCCGCAGCGGCGCACGCCAGCTGGTGGCTCACGGGCATGTCGCGGTCAATGGACGATCTACGACGATCGCCTCTTACAACCTGAAGCCAGGTGATGTTGTGACCGTCAAAGACAAAGCCAAGAGCCGACAACTCGCTACCCGCAATATGGAACTGACCTCCGTGACGCCTTGTCCAGACTGGCTGACGGTTAACCGCGATGCTTTTAGCGGCCAAGTGTCTCGAATTCCGACCCGGGAAGAAATTGCACCAGTCGCTAATGAACAGCTGATCGTTGAGCTCTATTCTCGCTAAACCGGATCATTCACCGGGGGGCACGCTTATTTTGAACGCCCAACGATCCCGAGAAGGCCTTCACCCTTCTGGGCCGGAACGTGCGCTGCCTGCCACGGTGCGCAACACTCATGCAAGGCGATTTGAATGGGTTTGGGCGAGATGCCATCAAACAGCTATCCGAAATCTGCCGACCGAAAGCTCCCGCTGCCCCATCGCCTCTCATCGCTCGATGCGGGCCAACTCTGAGAGTCCGTTTTACGCCAGCCAAGCCGCGTAGTCGACGTTGACGCAGTGATCGGGAACCGAGATTCCAGGGGTTCTGAGGCTGTCCCATTGATACAGGGTTTCGTCGGTGGGATCGCTTTTGCTCACCCGGCGGATCAGACACCCTTCGGCGTCGTATTCGAAGAAGTATTGATCATTTTCTTCCAACTGATTCGCGCCGTCGTGCTGGCGATTCTCGATGGTCCAGTTGCCTTCGTGATCATACGCAAAGCTTTCGTCGTTGTTGCTCAACAAGCTGTTCACCACGCTCAAGAGGCGGTCGACGGGATCATGGGCGAATGTGCGCGTGTTGCCACTTTCACGGGTCTCGCTGGTCCGGTTCCCGACCAAATCGTAGGTGTAATCGATGGTCGCCACGCTGTTTGCGCTGTCACGGTGATCGATCTCCAGAAGCTGCGAGGCGTCGTCGTAGGTGAAGGCGGTGTCGATGCCGTTGGGCCGCGTGATGCTGGTCAACCGCGAGGCGGGATCATAGCCAAATCCGAAGGCTAGACTGCCCGGTGCTGCAAGAGTCGTCAGCCGGTCCAGCAAATCGTAACCGTAAAGGCTTTGGCCGGTGGGATCGGTCATGGCGGTGGGACGGTCGGCCAGATCATGGCTGTATGTAAGCGGCGCCGTTTGCCCGCTGTGAGTCTGCGTTTCGACGATGAGCCTACTAATCAGATCGTAGGTGTAATCGAGCTGACCACCGCCGCCACTGATACGCGTCACGTTGTTGAGAATATCATATTCGTACGACCCCAATCACCCAAATTCGGTAAAATGTAAGTCCTCAATTCGGGCGGCAACAGTTGGGGTGGGTTTCCAAAAGCCAATGCGCGCAGCGCCAAGAGTTGGCGCGACCCGGCTCGTTGACTTGATTACTCTGTAGAACTGTCAAGATTCGTCACCTGACCCCAGAGCCTGACTCCAAAACTTGCTAATAACGATGATTGGTTTGATGAAATTCCATAATTCATGCGCTGACCCCTTGCGCCTTTCTTGAAGAATGTTCGGGGTCACCAGCGTGGCGGGCTGGCTGAGCTGGGTGTTTTCCGGCTGGAGGGAAATGAGGTTGGTGATCCGCATCCCGGGCCCCATGCAATTCGGGGTGCGATCAGCGGGGATTGGGATCATCGTCACGATCCCCTCGTCGTCTCCGTTGGGAAAAGAAGGCAGAAGGTACCAGCGCATGTATTTTGGCATTTCAGCAAACAAATCAGTGGCATTACCAATTCTTAGTCAATTCAAGCCACGAATCTCACAATTCATGCGCTGACCTATGTCCCAATGGATGACCCCTGCTGCCTTTCCCCTACTCGTTTCGCAGGATGGCTCGCACCCATCCGAGGTTGACGAGGACAGAACTGGATGTGGATGGCTCGTGTTTTGGGACGTTCGAAAGTTAAACGAAAGCCGTTCCGCTCTCGCAGCGGACCGTGAATAGTAGGAGCTGTTTCGATGCCAGTTTTCAAAAAAGGGGCCGAATGCCTGCTGTTGGTGCCTCATTTCGCCGAATCGA
>CAZSPO010000004.1:0-27932 GCA_964608775.1 uncultured Chthoniobacterales bacterium
ACCCCAACGCGCCCGGTTACCAACCCGAAACCGCCGAAACCCTCATCCGCGGCAGCGTCAGCAACCGGGGCCGCAGCTCGGTCGATGCCGCTGGCACCCCTCTGGGCCGCTATAAAAAAACCGTTGCCGACGTCATCGGAGCCGGTTGGTATGAGGTGACCACCACCAAAATCGACCTGCTCCGCATCGGCACGGCCCGCATTGCCTTCCGCATCAATCCCCAAGGCAAGGTGGAAAACATCCGGATCATCGCCAACAATTCCAACGAAATCATGGCAAGCTTCAGTATCCAGGCCATCATGGATGCGGAGTTGCCCCCCATCCCGCCCGACGTCGCCCCATTGCTCCGCGGCGGGAATTTGGACGTTGAATACACCTTCACCATTTATTAGCCCCATTCGTCCGTTATGCCGATCCTTCCACTCGCAGAAACCGCCCCCGCCCAGACCGTCTTTGGTTTTTTTACCAGCGGCGGAGTTTTCATGATCCCGTTGGTAATCTGCTCCCTTATCTCCCTTACTTTTATCCTGCTCCGCGCCTTTGCCCTTCGCCGTCAACTGGTCCTGCCGACGGCCATTGAGGAAGAGGCCGAACGTTACCGACCCGGCCAGCCTCTCGAACGCATTCGACGCACTTTGGCTGAGGACGATTCTTCTCTGGCGCGCATTCTGGAAACGGCCGTCCGCCATCGGGAAGATTCCAAAAGCGAAGCCATCGAAGCCGTGCAAACCCGGGCGCGCCACGAGGTCGTACGGCTTGAGACCGGTCTCGTGGTGCTCGAAGTCATTATCGGCATCGCCCCGCTGCTTGGGCTGCTTGGGACGGTCTCGGGATTGGTCAGCGTCTTCGCCAATCTCGGCGAGAGCGGAGCGGCCCCCGACCCGAGAGGGATCGCTCTCGGCATTTCCGAAGCGCTCAATACAACCATTGCCGGTCTTGCCATTGCCATCCCCAGCCTAATTGGGCACAGCTATTTCTCCAAAAAAATCGAAATTATGTCGGTGGAAATGGAATCGATTGTCGGCAGCCTACTGGAAAAATTATTCCGAAAAACTAGCCCCCCTCCCGAGGTCACCCATCCCCCGGTAGAAATGCAACCTCGCACCCCTCCCTCCGCGCAAGCAGCCTTCCCCGGCGGCATCGCCCAACCCGCCTCCCCCCCGGCCATCGGAGCCACCTCAGCCCCTCGAAAATTTGAACCGACCGGCGGACGCCCCGACAAAAAAAATACACCGCTTCAAGTCCGACAGAAGACCTTCTCTCATCTCACACCCCGCCCTGGTCCGTTGGATTCAACCGAGGAAGCTCCGGAATTGTTCGACACCCCCCCCTCCACTGAAGGAGAAGGTCCCACCAAACCGAAGGAAGCCTGATTCTCTGGCATGCGCTTCCATACCGCCAAACGTCGCCCCCCAGTCATTCAGATCGTCTCTCTGATCGATATTTTGGCGATCCTGCTCATCTTTTTCATTGTCACAACCACCTTCAAACGAGACGAACCCCAACTCAACATCGCCCTGCCCCCATCGAAAACAGCCGAGCCAATCCCAGCCGACACCGAACCGATCCTCCTCTTGGTCGCAAAAGATGGCCGGGTGGCGATCGGCGAAACCTATTACGACACCCCGGAAAGCCTGGTCGCCGCCTTGATCGAACTGAAAGCCGCTGGCCAAGAATCATTGGTCGCAATGAAAGCCGATGAAGGCGCTCCTTTCGGCGCAATCATCCGGGTAATCGATGCCTTGCAAGAAGCCAACTATTCTAACCTTCCGACCTTTGCCAAACCCCCCGAAGACTAATGCTCAAAATCGTCTACTACGGCGACCCTGTCCTGCGCACCAAGGGAGCCCCCATTGAAGCTTTCGACAATGAATTGCGAGCCTTTGCTGCCGACATGCTCGAAACCATGTATCAAGCTGATGGAGTCGGCCTGGCCGCTCAACAGGTCGGTCGCCCCATTCAACTCACCGTCATTGATGTGCCGGAACTCGAAGATCGTCCCAGCCAAATGTGGATCAACGGTCAACCGGTCTCCCTCGCCGACCAAATGCCTCTCGTTCTCGTCAACCCAACCATTGCCCCCTTCGGCGAACGCGAAATCGGGGTGGAAGGCTGTCTCAGCTTTCCTGATATCACCGCTGATATCAGTCGCCCCGGGCGGGTTCGCGTCCAAGCCCAGCGGTTGGACGGAACTGCCTTTACCTTCGAAGCCGATGGCCTCCTGGCACGCGCAGTGCAACATGAGTGCGATCATCTACAGGGCATCCTTTTTATTGACCGAATGAATTCCGCCACCAAAGCGGCCCTTGCCGGTCGCCTCAAACGGATGGCCACCAAACGTTAACCGCCAAGGTATTTCCATCAAGCAAGTTCCCTATAACATTCTTCAACTGAATTCTCTATCCCGGGAAGCATAGAGCCGCAGAGGCCCGGCACCAAAACAAGATAGAGTCTTCCTTGGATCACCCTCCAGTCGGTTTCAAAAACGACCACTCCATTGGAGCTCAAGTCTCTGATCTGCAGTCGTTCATGCAAGTTGGCTAGGTCGTCAAACAGCTTGTAAATCATGGAACAAGCCGAAGTCGCAGATAGGGGTCTCACCCAGCACGTATCAGTTAAAGCATGCGTCCTGCCAATCGGCTTGTCTTATGCCCCAACATTCACGATGAGTGACGCCCGGGCTACTCTTTTGTAAAGACAACAATTCGATTCGAGTTTGTTCCGATCTTATTGTTTTCAATGCCCCAGCAATTGGATGTTTTTGTAAAATTTTGTGCGTTGATGATAATATACTCAGGCTTTAGGCCAACAGCATAACCCGCTTTTACTATTTCCTGTTCCAATTTGACTGTTCCTTTTCGGACTTCGCCAACTTCAAAGGCAACTTTTCCATGCGGCTTCAGAATACGTTTCAACTCAGCGAAATGAGATTGCATTTTTGATGTCCATTGCTCTATTGAGCGAATCTTCCATAAATCATTTTTACTAACTTCCGTGCCGGTAAACCACATCCTCAGCCAATTATCTTGAAGATAATCGACAGCATCCAGAAAAGGCGGGGAAGTGATCACCAAGTCAACTGATTCTGAGATCAGCATCGGCACATTATCCGCAGAGGCTGTGTATAAACTTGGTTCATGATTCGAAAAATCAGGGGGAAGCGGGTCTTTCAACAAGGCTTTTGTCTTTTTCCATATGAGCGCTCTCGTATTCTTATATTCAGGACGTTGATTTAGCTTTAGATTGATTTTCTTCTGACGCTCTACTGAAACAGCTTGATTCGGAGGAAGCGTGTAAACAGAGAAGAATCCGGGGGAGTGCCCCGAAAGACGATTGGTCGCTACCATCTCAATCCACTGATCGATCCTATCATAAAGTTCTCGTTCACGCCGCAGTGCGAAATAGCTTCTCCATGACTCGATCTCTCGCAAAGTATCGGGATGATAAAACGCAAGCAAATCAGGCCGCGAAATTTCAATCGTGCCAAGGGGAATTGTATCCAGACGCTCTCTAATCCGTTTTGGGGCAGGCGGGCAAAGACGCGCTCTGGTTAACAATTCACATAGAGGATTGATGTCACTCCCCATCACCTGGCAGCCATGAAGGCGCGCTTCAATCAGTGTCGTTCCTCTCCCCATAAAAGGGTCATAGACAACCGTTCCTTTCGACGCGTATCGCCGGATGAAAAAGCCGGGCAATTGGGGCTTGTAACACGCTCTGTAAGAAATTTCATGAATAGAATGGCAATCGCGCTGTTTCGATTTCCAAAATTCCCCTACCTGAATCGGCACCAAACCGCCGCCATACAAATACTCTTCATGCCTTATGGAACATGGGGGTTGATGCAGGTCTTCAAATAATAATGCTTGCGTGTGTGCCATGACTTAAAATCTTGTGGTTGACGGATAGCTTCAGACGGAGATTTAATGTATATTCTTCTCAAAAATTCCTAACTTCCACTTTCGACTACAGCATCTAAGTGGTTCAAGCGTTAATTTCTTTCCTCGTCAGGGCGTTGCCCTGGGCTGGCATATTGATCCCCTTTGGTGAACAGCGCCTTAAGTGCGGCCATTCTTACCTGACCCAAAATTTATTGAAAGAGGACAAGCTGGTCAGTCACGATCTTTATCACGCCCGAGGATGCGCCCGGTCGTAAGCGGTGCGAAGGCGTTCTTTGGTGACGTGGGTGTAAATCTGTGTGGTGGCCAGATTGGCGTGCCCGAGCAATTCCTGCACACTGCGCAGATCGGCTCCGTTGTCGAGCAGGTGGGTGGCGAAACTGTGGCGGAGTTTGTGGGGGCTGATGCCAACCGGAATGCCGACCGCTTGTTGGTAACGGCGGACAATCCCCCAGATCGATTCGCGCCCGAGGCGATTCCGACTTTTGTTAATGAACAAAGGCCCGTGATGAACCTCCGCCGCCTGGCGATAGCGCTGGATGGCGGTGAGCGCGGGCGTCCCCACCGGGGAAAGTCGTTCCTTTCGTCCTTTTCCCAAGACCCGCACGACCCCTTGCGAGGTCTGACAATCAGCAACATCGAGGGAGGCCAGTTCCGCTAAGCGCAAGCCGCTGCTGTAAAAGAGTTCTAGAATTGCTGCGTCTCTTAGCGGCATCCAGGCGGGGGTTTGCTTGGAGATGGGACTCTGCAACGGGGCCGCTAACATGGCTTCGATCTGCTGCTGCGTAAGCGTCACAGGGAGCTGCCGTTTTTGTTTGGGCAACCCCACCTCAGCAACTGGCGAACGAATGATTTCTCCCCGGGCTTCTAGCCAACGGTAGAAGGCCCGCAGGGCGGAGAACCGAATTCGGACCGAGGAGGCCGCCAAGCCTCGTTTCATTAACGTAAAAAGATAATCGCGAAAATCTTCTGCCTCCGCTTGCCGCCAGTCCTGCATTGGGAGAAGGGTTCGACATTCCGCGAGGGCGGCGCGATAGTTGCGGACGGTGAGCGGCGAAACCGCTCGTTCGTGGGCCAGATGGGCGAGGAATCCTTCTATCAGCCGATCTTCCGCAGGGGGCTCGGAATTAAGAGACACGGCCGATCGGGTCGCTCAACTCGGCGGGTTGTTCCGTGGCATCGACCTTTCCTTCCCGCTGGGTATTGCGCCGGAAATAGAGGGTGGCGGAACGAGTCTCCTGGCCGTCCGGTGATTCGGCGACGATTGGGATTTCGAAATCGGCATCTGGAAACTTGAAGTGATACCGGAAATTCCCCGAGGCATCGAGGGCGATGGGGGCACCATCAATCCAAACCTTTGCCTGGGGATCGGTGCCGCCGTAGAAGATAACTTCGGCATTCACATGCATGAAGAAAGCTCGTCCGTGGCTCCAACTCGCCAAGGCTCCGCTAGAAAGACCGCCGCTGGCACCGGTCACCCCCATTTGCCAGCTGGAAAAAAGTTCGGACATGCCGGGACCCGCCTGGAACCAGCTCGACTCCGGGGTGAGAGCCGGGGCAGCGAACCAGCTGGTCAGCTTCGCCCGATAGCTGGAGAGCTGTTCGGAGCTGCCCAACCCAGCCATTATTTCGGAGGCACCCGCCAGTTTCTCGGAGGAGCCGCCGAATATTTCCGACCCACCGAGCCAACGTTCGGATCCACCCAACCAAGCGAACTGTTCGGAGGCAGCAGCAAATCCCCCACTGGTAAAGCCAAGGGCGGCCGCCCAACTCGCGCTCGTGATGGCAAACTGCCAGCTGGTCTCCCCGATGGCGGCCCGCCAGGAGGCGAGCATTTCGGATGACATCGGCCCGGCCGTCCATTCACGGCTCTCGGCTCCCCCGCTGAACCAGCTTCCAATCAGGCCGCTGAAGAGGCTGCTCTCCCCCCCGATAAGTGAGGCGAGCCGGACTTTGAGCAACGATTCGCTGGCCGCGCCGGAACTGAGCGTTTCGGCCAGTTCAGCCCGGAACAAGGAAGCGAGGTCGAGGCTTCCGGCCTGCATCCGTTCCCAAACATCGCGCCCGAGGAGCAGCTCCAGCAGGGCTCGTTGTTCGGGGGTCAACTCCGTCAGCACATTTCCCTCGGCATCAATGGGCAACCCGATCGCTTGAAGCCGACCCAAGGCCCGGGTCAGACTCTCCCCTTCTTCCACGGCTTCGCGCAGAGTGGCGAGCAACTCATCGAAATGGAGGTGGAACGGCACCGAAGCGATGCTGAACCCTTTTTCCTCCCCAAAACGGTCGTTCGGCGTGCGGGCTCCGACCGGGCTGGTGACCGGTTCCCAACGACCGGGTTGGGGCGCGACCCCGATTTCCACAATATAATGGGTGTTGGCTTCCGGCACGTCCACATACCAATTGCGGGCTTCACGGTTTAACGAAATTTCCCGCACCACCTCGCCAGCTTCATCGAGGACGCGCATGCGGGGCTCGGCCTGGGGTTGGCGGAGGAGCGGGAATTCACTCCAATCCCAATCCCAATAAGCGTAAAGGCAATGGGGATCACGGGCGGTAAGAAAAACGTTGCGCGAGCCATAGCCGGGGGTGAGCTCTCCCAAATGTTCGTCCGCACCAGGGTGGGAGGCTTCATGCAAAGTCTCAGGCAGCGCCTCTTCTTTCGCGGAGGTCGGGATCACGGGCTCTTGGCTGAGCGCGAAACGTCCCTGTTCCGAGGACCGCCTGCTTTTGGTTGATCCCCCTTTGGTTGATCCCTCTTTGGTCGATCCCTCTTTGGTTGACAGCTGCTTGCTTTGTTGAATCATGACGAACCTCCCGTGCTAATCATCTCCTCATGTATTAAAACCTTCTTTTTTACTCGATGACAATCCTTTTACGGTTCTTTCGCAAAATCGCGGCCCGAGGAGCTAAGCAGAATCCGCACCAGTCGCTATTTAGCCCGAAAATAAGGAGGAAACGTTACCATGCTCGCCAAACGGATTATTCCCTGTCTCGACGTTGATAACGGTCGCGTGGTGAAAGGCACCCGCTTTCTCCAGTTACGCGACGCCGGCGATCCGGTGGAGTGTGCCAAACTTTACAACGACCAAGGGGCGGACGAACTGGTCTTTCTCGATATCACCGCCTCCTCCGACGAGCGGGCCACCATGATCGATGTGGTGCGAAGAACCGCCTCGGCCTGTTTCATGCCGCTCACGGTCGGGGGTGGCATCCGGACAGTCGACGATGCCCGCACCATGCTTCGGGCCGGGGCCGACAAGGTCAGCATCAATACGGCGGCCATTCACCGACCCGAGTTGGTCGCCGAAGCCGCCGATGCTTTTGGCTCGCAATGCGTCGTGGTCGCGATTGATGCGCGTCGCAATGCGGTCGGCGGTTGGACGGTGCACACCCATGGCGGCAGACGACCCACGGCACTTGATGCTGTGGAATGGGCGCGTGAGGTCTGTGAACGCGGGGCCGGCGAAATCCTGTTAACTAGCATGGACGCCGACGGAACCAGAGCGGGATACGACTTCGAGCTGACGCGGCGGGTGAGCGAGAGGGTGCCGGTGCCGGTGATCGCGAGTGGCGGGGCGGGCACGCTGGCGCATTTGGCGGAGGTGTTGGAACAGGGGAAAGCGGATGCGGTGTTGGCCGCCAGCATTTTTCACTTTGGAGAATTTACCATCGCGGAAGCAAAACGGCACCTGCACGAGCAAGGAGTGGTGGTGCGATTGGGGTAGTTTCCCGCCATGATTTGAAGTCAGTATACATCCCGTTTGTAACGACCGGTCTTTCGCATCGCCTCCACGTAGTTGAAGGCCTCTTCTTCGTTAAACCCACCCGCCTGTCGGCAAACGGAAACGAGAGCGGAATCTACATCTCGCGCCATCTTTTTCGCATCCCCACAAACATAGAAATGCGCTCCGGCCTCTATCCATTTCCAAAGCTCGGGGGCGAACGCCTGCATTCGGTCCTGAACATAAATCCGGGAGTTTTGATCGCGGGAAAAGGCGGTGGTCAAGCGGAGTTGATCGTGTTTCACCCAAGTTTCCAGCTCATCGCGGTAGAAGAAATCGGTGGCGGCTTGTTGTTCACCAAAAAACAGCCAGTTTTTGCTCGCGCCTGCCTCGGCCCGTTCCTGAATGAAGCCCCGGAACGGCGCGATGCCCGTTCCAGCTCCTACCATAATCACGGGGGTCTCGACATCTTCCGGAAGGCGAAAGTGAGGGGAGGGATGCACAAACACGGCCAGTTGATCTCCGATCCTGAGGCGGTCCGACAAGTAAGTGGAACAGACCCCCTGCCGAGCCCGGCCATGCAATGAGTAGCGGACGGCCCCAACGGTCAAAGCCACCCGGGTCGGAGCGATCACCGGGCTCGAAGCGATGCTATAAAGCCGAGGTTGCAGGGGGCGTAACATCCCGACAAGTTCGAGCGCAGATAGGCCGTGGTGCGGTTCGCTTTCGAGGAGATCGATCACGTCCCGACCGTCGCCCCAGCCTGGCCGGGCTCCATCTCCGTCAGGAAAACGCTGTCGCCACCAGTCGCCAAGGGCCGATGGAATGCGTCCGATTTCGTAGCCACTCAACAAGGCTTGGGAGAGGGATTGATCTCCGTGAGGCGTTGGCACGACCGTGTCAGGCTTGTTCCCGAGAGCGGCTAACAGGCGTTCGACAAGAAGGGGGCAGTTTTCCGGCTGCACACCTAAGGCATCTCCTGTGTTGTAGCGAACACCCGAGCCATTGAGATCGACTTCGAAATGGCGGGTCTCCTTATTCGAACCTGGGAGCGTTAAATGGATGTTCTGGCCCAGCTCCACGAGACAGGGACGCTGCCGAGAGCCAAGGGGGGGAGGGGCGGTTTCTTTCGTTGGTTCCACCGCAGGCCCCACGATTTCGAATGAGTGGGAAACCTCTATATTAGAGGCAGAAGTGGAGCCGAGTGAGAATTCCCTTAGAAAACCATCCGTCATCCGATTCATCCAGGCTTCTGCCGACTTTTCAAAAGCGATGTCGCATTCCGCACATGGCTCGAGCTGGGTCGCCCCCAGAGCCGTTAATCGCGCGTCAAAAGCATGGCCAGCCGCGCAAAACTCAGGGTAAGCCCGGTCCCCGAGCGCCAGCACGGCGAAGCGAAGTTGCGGGAGCGGCGGCGCTTGATCTGAGCGGAGCGAGTCCCAAAAGGCGGTCGCGTTGCTAGGCATTTCCCCATCTCCGTAGGTGCTAGTGATCAGGCAAAGGTAGCGCTCCTTACTGAGATCAAAAAACCCGTGCTGTGCCATGGAGGCGACCCGATGGCGAACGCCGACACGCTCAAGTTGATGTCCAAAACGAATCGCGAGTTTCTCGCTATTGCCCGTCTCGGTGCCGAACAATACGAGCACCCGATTGCGGTCGGCCAGTTCCTCCCGAAGTTCCGCCACTTCGCGTCGCTTTTTTTTATGGATGAGATAGCCGCTCACCACCAGATAGCCCAAGAAAAGCCCTTGGCTGTCAATCCAGATCCAGCGCCAGTTCTCAGGTAAGAACTTGCCCATGTGAATTTCGGCCAGAATCTTGCCAAACCTCCCTCCCAATTCCTTGTGGGCGATCGGAAAACAAGAGACCGCGATGACGCCCAGGGTGATGGCGGCGAACATCCCGACCGCTGCATGCCAGTTGCGCTGTTGTTGTTTCCAGCTCATTGCGGCGTCGGTTCAGGACTCGATTTGGTCTTTTATCAGTCGAGGTTTGGATTTCTCGGACGGATTCTCCGCGACCGATTCAAAACCGGGGGCTTTCTGCCAGGTGGCCCCACCGTCGCGACTTTCCAGAACGCCGACTTTTTTGCCCCCAATCCAGATGATATCGCCAGCCATTGTCACGGCGTGGAGGTCGCCTTCATAGAGCAACTGCCATTCCCCATCCCGCAAACGGTGCAGCCCGGTTTTGCCAGCGGCCAACCAACCGACTTCCGATTGCGTCATGGCCCGAATTTCACTCCGTAACGCGGGCTCACCTCTGGGAGTTGACCCGGCAGGTACCCAATAAAGCCCTTCCTTGCTCCCCAACCAGAGGCCACCGTCACCAGCCGCTAACATCTTAATCTCTAAGTAAGAAGAACCATGCTCGTCATGCTCATGATGATTCATTTTTCCTTCTGCTTTGATTTTCCCTTCCGCATCCACGACGGGTGGTGCCCCACCCGCAAACCAAGCTGGAGCGAACGCCAAACCAACAAATAGGAGGCAGCCCGCGAGACAAACAGTTGCTTTGTGATCCCAAATTCTTTGCAGGAGATCGGAAATTTTGTTTAAGAGTATCGCCATAACGAATTCTTGGCATTGCCTAGGCGCGAACGCCTGCCGAAGAATGACAAAATTTAACGGCGCAATGACATTTCGCAGTTCAACGCCAATTTTCGACATCCATCCGTTAGGCGAATGTCATGATCGCCAACAAAATGGAGGTCATGAAAATTATCACGCTCCCAATCTGTGTTGGCATCCTGACCCTGTTGAGCCTCTCTTTTGCGACGGCTCAGACTTTTAGCTTCTCTACCGGATTTGATTCCACAGCCGATTTGACTGCCTTCAATTTCTTCAACCAGAACGCCGTGCTTGGGGTCGACCCTGATGTCGGGGTGGAAGGTGAAAGCGGGGCGATCTTCACGGCGGTGGCTCCAACCGGAACCGTGGAAGATCAACGCGTCCTGTTGACGTTGCCTCAAACCTTTGATGGCGCGACCACAATTGCCGCCTCCACCTCGGTGCTCTTTTCCGGGGCGGACCTGCTAACCAGTGCAGTGGAAGGGGAGGAATCCAAATCGAAGTTAAAACTCCAGCTAGGTTTTGCCCTCGGCACCACGATTCCCCAAAAGGATGACAAAGGGACGTTGAAGGATGAGCCGCAAAAGCTTTTCGAAACGAACGGGGGGGTTATGGCTGAGGTCGAACTGAAATACGAACAAAAATACAAAGATGGTATTTTCGACAAGCAAAAGCTGGAGATTAAAATGAAAGGCACGACTTTCGATTCGGGGGTAAAAACCGAAAATTTCTTTGCAGGTGGCGAAAAAGAGGCCAAGTCGGGGCTGGAACTCAAAGGTAAGGACGGCGACTCCTATCTACCAGCGGAGGACCTCGCACTCCTGTCAGGGTTCTCACTGGACAATTTCTATGAGCTCCGACTCGATCTCGTTTTTCGGGAGAATATTCTCGTGGCAGAAAATGATGTGCCGGTTTTCGATCTTACTTTTGGTCTGTTTGATCGCGGGGTTTCAGGCGTTGCGGAGCCTGAACAGGTTTTTACTTTGTCCGGCGACCCGTTCTTCGGCACATCGGATAACCTCACCCTCTTTGGTATTCCCGGCCTTAATGGCGTCGCGTTGACCGAATTCACCTCCGACCCGACGATTCACCACGCTTGGCTGATCGAGGGGGAGAAAGGTCAGTTGGCGACCGAGCTCTACTTTGACAACCTCGAATTCTCATTCACTAGCATTCCTGAACCCGGCACCGCATGGTTGGTTGGGATGGGCATTTTGGTCCTGACCTCCAGGCGTCGGGTCAGGGGTCGAGAGTGGTGAGGTGGGATCCAATCATTTCCATGGTGCACAAGAGCAGACGTGTGGAGCGGTCCGCCGGGTTGCCCCCCCCTCGGGGCATCCGGGGTTTTACCCTCTTGGAACTGACCATCACCATGGTCGCGCTCGCTTTGATCACCGCTCTCGTGGCGGGTGGATTCCAGCAGTGGCTCGCCCCCATGGAGGTTAGGGGGGCCGCCGACTTGTTGGCTTCTGACCTACGCATCGCCAGCGCGGGAGCTCAGGCGGCGCAGGCACGGGTTCGACTCGTTTTCTTACTCGAAGAGGGGAAGACCGAAACTGAGGAGGTGCCTCGGGTGGTTGGATGGAAGACATTTGTTTTTCATATTCCGAGCGGGGACTTGCCGGTGGATGTCTGGACCGAAGCGCATCCAGATACCCTGGCCTCCTCGGCCCATCTCCTTCCTGCTACCTTTTCGGTCAGACCCGAAAGCCGGGTCGGTCGGTGGATCACTGCGAAACATCTACCAGCGAATCGCACGCTGCCGACATCTGCCTCCCTCACCGCTTCGGTGTTGGATGATTTCTTCGCCCTCGATGAGGTGGAATATGGACTGGCCTGGAGTGACCCGCCGGACGTCGTCTGGGCGTTGGCACCGGAACCGGGGGGGAATCCTTTCTCGCCGTTCCCCCCCGACTACAGCATGCTGCCGGTTGAAGAGGAGGCCACACTCGTGCACGAACCGTTCGCTCCCTCCGAGCCAGTCTATCATCCTGGCGAAAGCCGAGTCACGACTTGTGGGATTTTGTTTCCCGCCACCGCCATTGAGCATTTTCTTCGCTCGCCTACCGCGCAAATGCGCCGACTGCCATTCATTGAATTTAACCGCCAAGGCCGGGTGATCGGTCGTCGCGGACAGGAAACGCTACGCTTTAGTGTGCGCCACAAACATCAGTCGCATCTACAAGTGGAGGTAATCTTCGACCCATTGCTTGGCACCTCCGCCCTGGTTCCATGAGACGCTCGCTCAAAAAATATTCCAATCGAGCGGTGTCGCTGGTGGAGACCTCGATGGCGCTTGGGCTGTTTGGTTTCACCACTCTCGTCATTCTTGTTCTCACCAGCACGGGACTACGCACAACGGCTGATGCACGGGCGGACTTCGGGTTACTGGCCGCCATTGCGAACGCGGAAATGCTCTATCGCCACGCTTCCGAATGGTCGGGAGAACAAAGCCCCTCCTTACCTGCTGCCGCCTATGATCAGGATGGCCGTTTCCTGGGCTTCGTGGATGACCCGGATGCCCCGATGCCCTTGGCCACGGTTCTGGCCACCATTCAAACGCTTCCGGAAGACCCGGCATTGACGGTGATGGAATCTGCCATGTTAACTTTTGTAGGGAAAAACCATGAGACTCTTCATCTTCAAAGGGTGACCCGGCTCAAGCAAAGGAAATCGGCATTACCATGAAGCCGACAGCTGGATTTACGTTGGTTGAATTGCTGGCAGGGCTAGCTGTTTTTTTTGTTCTCATTACCATCTTGCTCGCCGTGACGCTTGGCACCGTGCAGGAGGTGACCACACTCAGTCGACGCCTGCATGACCGGGAGGGGTTGGAACGGGTGCGAGGTCGGTTGACTAATGATTTGTCGATGCTGGTCGGGAGTGGGCAACCCGGACGACAGCTTGGATTACATGTGCAGCAGGAGGAGGGGATGGCGCATCTTGTCTGTGTTCTGCCTAATGAGATGGATGGAGAGGATCCCTTTGCCCTTCCTGTGCGTCATATTCTTTGGGAATGGCAGGCAGATTCCGGCGCTTTGCATCGATATGAGCTGAACCGGGCTGAGCCGCCTGCTTCCCTCCCTTCAGGACTGGATCGTCTGACCTTGCTCACTCCGGCGTGGCGGACAAGCGGTTTGGATGGCTGGCTGGAAGACCCCGCCTTTTTGTCTCACAGAGAAGCGGTCGGGCAGGGAGCGCTTCTGTCAAATCTCTCGGGCTTCGACCTCGTTGTTGAGCCCGAACCCGAAGGCACCGTCGTGCGGCAATGGAGCGTCGAAGGGCGATTGCCGTCGCGATTGGTGGCGACCTTTCTGCCCGGCTCCAGCCCATTCCCTCCGGAAGAGGACTGGATCACCCATCCCGCCGCTATTATCCTGCCATTTCCCGTCGGCCAATCGCGATGAATCTGCCAACGACTCGCCTTGCTCCCCGCAGCGGAGCCACCCTGTTGACCGTAGCCGTCACGACCGCGCTCCTGGCGCTCAGTGTGATCCTGTTCTTACAGCTGAGCACTCGCAGTCGGGTGCAAGGCCGCAATTGGCAAGCGCAACGCGCCACCGACGCTCTTCTGACTACCGCCCGGGAGGAAGTGCTCGCGAAGCTCCATGAGGCGCATGCAGCCGTCGCCGGTCCTCCTGATGGACTTCTAGACGGGAGTTTTACCGCCGCTCCCGGCCTGCTAGAAATTCGTCGCTTCGACCTCCCTCCGAACCGAGGGGAAGCAAGGGAAGCCGCCGCCTTCGACGCCTCGACCGACCCGCGCCCCTTTTTCCGCGATCCATTCGGGATCGAGTTTGACGGCAAGCCGGCCAATCCACGCTGGATTCCGCTTTATTCCCACCAGCGCTTTGCGCCCCGGCTTCCGTTCCTGGGCATTCGTGTTCGGAAGCCGATCGAGCCGAATCCGGATTACAACCCGGCGGCTTCCTTTAATATTAATACAACAGACAATCCATTTTACCCTGGGCACCCCTATTTGGCTGGTCCGATGTCGGCAGCGACCGCACCGGCACTACCCGCCCGGACCGACGCCCTACTGCCCGGCAGCCCCGAGCCCCCTCCCCCAGAAACACGTGCCTGTGAACGCCCTGTTTGGGTGCAATGGATTCCCGTGCTGCGCAATGCCTCCCTTCCCCCAGGCCCCGACAATCCGATGATCGGTCGTTATGCCTATTGGGTGGACGTGGAGAATACCAAATTGCATTTGCACCAAGCCGTTCGTCCGCTGCGTGAGAGTCCGCTTTTTGTTTGGGCGCACGGCGAATCCGATGCGGCCCTCTTGTCAGATGGAAGCCACTTCGCACAGGAGCAGGCGGTTAATGACTTTCTCGATTTGCGCGCCCGGGTCGAGGCGAGTCTGCCTGCACTCGCTAGCCCGGCGACTCCGCTTCATCCCCGTGCAAGTCGCCAAACCCCCGCGCTTGCAGCCCCCCTTGCTGTCAGCGCTTTTGATCGATGGCTGGATTGGGACACAAAGTACCCCCCGGCTGCAGCCATACCTGGATTGGTGGATTGGGATTTTTTTACGACAGAGAGTCCCAACGACCCATCGCTAGGCGGCTCCTTTGATCCAGGGGGCGCATTCGCAGCCCTGGCCAACGAGACAGTAATGCGGCCCGGACTCGGTTTACAAAGGACGACCGATCTTTTTGCCGCCATCGATTTCTCCCAGCACCCCGAAAGCCAGGAAACCTTGCGACAGGCCATGCAAGGCTTGGCAGCGAGTGCGTTAACCGTGCATGGCTACGAAACCGAACGCGATCCGCTCGGTCGTCCCAAAATCGATTTGGTCAAATTCCTCCTCGAAGCCGGTCAGGCAAATAACCTAGACGCTTTGAAAGCGACCGAGCTCTGGCAGCGTCTTGCCGACCCTGATTACTACTCGGCTTACTACCCCGGCGGATGGCCGATCGGGGGCGGAGCACGCAGTTTCATCCAAGGGCTCAACCCGTTTGCAGGAAATGGGGATCGATCAAATGATCGGAACGGGGAAGCGGCCGCCCTTCAGCTACTTGTCAACATGGTAGAAGGCACCCGCCCCGACAATGTGCCGCCAATGATGGATGAATCGATCGGGGTGGTCGGCGTCCGCTCTATCCCCTACGTTTCCGAAGTGGCCACTCGGGCGCGAACCGCCCTGCTTGACGTGCCCGAACCGGTCCGCGACGCCCTGATTGAGGCTCTCGATGATGCTAAACCAGAAGTGGCCAATGCGGCCCTCGCCGCTTGGCAATACGACGGGCATGACCTTCGTTACTACTTAGACCGAGTGCGGATTGAGCTCGCTTTTGGGTGCGTAAATCCTGATCCGTTCGCTTCTACTTCCTTCCATGGTGCGTTGCGGGTCGATCTCGATTGGGGACCGCTCCCTCCTGGGTCGGATGTGCGCCGGTCTGGCTTCGAGGCTCCCCTGGTTGGACGCTTCACCATTTCCCCAAGACCAGGCAAAGAACCTGGCAAAGCCGATGTCGAAGGGCGGGCGGTGAGCTTCGATCTTGGCACCGTGCCTGGCCGGGCGCTGATCGACCGCGAATACGCGACCGCTCTTCGCATTCGGGGCTGGGAAATCATACAAAATGGCCAGACCTGGCATAAAGTCCCCGTCCGCCATCCTGGCGGCGGGCCCCCTGCCCCGTGGTGGCAGATGACCGCCCAAGATCGTAACGTGGGAAAACTGCCGACGGACCCAAAGAAGGAGGAAGGCGACGGTCCGCTCGCCGTTTACCACCACCGCGCATCAGAGTTTGGCTATCGCGCGGTCGGTTGGTTCTCCCGGATTGCGTTTGAAAACGCCGCTCCCTTCCCCACGGCCTTTGATTTTTGCGCCGATGGCAGCCTCTATTTTCACGGAGAAACTGGGAAATATTGGGGGCGGACGGCTGTTGACGGGGAAGGCAACGTCTTACATGAAGCGCGGTATTGGAAGCCGAACGCGGCGCTCGATCCACCCTACGAACCGCTCTACCCCGACTCCACCTGCCTTTTTCTGGATGCAAACCTAATTGATTGGTCAAAGCCCCTGGTACCCGAAGAGATCGCTCTGCTCCGGGAATTTCTGACCATCGCCCCCACCGTAGCCATGGTCGAACGCGTTCGCTGTCTCGACCCGCGGCTCGGGCATCGCACCGGTGATCCCTCCTTGGAAAGCCCCTTTGGCAAAGGCCATTTGCGGGGTCTGCTCGGCCATGGTTGGCGGTATGCCGGTGCCTTGGAGGCGGCATGGACCTTTCAACGGCGATCTTCCTTCCGGCCAGATATTAAGGACTATCAAATTGAAGCGCTCACGCAGTCGCTCACGGGGCACTCAGCCCCCGCGATTCATTATTCGGCTTCAGACGGTCTCCTCCGCACCGCCCGACGATCATTGATCCCGCAATGGACGGCCGCCACCCCAATCCCCGATCCCGAGCATCCACTCTGGACCGGCAAAGTCTGGTCGGGTGTCTGGAAAGCAGACACCGGCGGGACTCAAGGGGATGTGGCCCTGGTAGAAAGACCGGATCTTAAGCATCTGACCGCGCTCTTCGATGTGCCGACGATCAGCGGAGCCTTCCCCCTCGGAGCGCTCGAGCTAGGGAAGGCGATCGAAAAGGAAATCGAAATTCCCGACCCGAAAAAACCTGGGAAAACGAAAAAGTCAAAGCACACCGACATCGAGACCGAAGCGTTTCCCGTCGAATCCAAACTCACTGAGCGCGACCCAAAAAAGGGGGGGGCACACGGTTTTTTCGCAGCGGCCTTCACCAAAAGACTTCCCGTGGCGCTGGGGGAAATCGGCTTAGTGCACAGCGGTTTTTTTAACCGAGCGATCGATCTCGGCCAAGAAAGGGGGGCAAACCAATGGCAGCTCAATTCTCCTGTAAACGGACCTCCTATGCGTATGCTCCTTGATTTATTCACCCCTGGGGCTTTCGTGGACGAGGTGGCAGGCGGATTTATCCCCCCAGAACGGTTCCACACCGGCGACTACCGTTCGCACACCCCTGAACATCCTCGGCGTGGGCTTTGGTCGGTGAATGATTTTGTTTGCCACGACGCTTACCTGCTCATGAGGGAAGGCGACCCCAACGTGGCGAAGCCGGAGGATGCCAAAAACCCGATCCTGCAAAGCGCCCGTGCTGTCTGGCGACCGGGCGGCTTCGCCTATGCCCGTCGCGAGCTCGGTTTTGAGGGATATTGGGCGAAAAATTGGAAGGACCACGTTAAACACGGAGCCGGGCTTCCCCTCGACCGGCGCCTGCAGCCTTTTCCAGCCTTTTCGCGCCCATGGCAGGCTTGGCTTGGGGTGATCGGAGGCGATGTGTCGACAGGCAGGTCCGGGATCGGGTTCCTCTGGTCCCACGCCAACCCCATCCATGCTTTCTACCATCCTTCTTCGACCGCTTGGTCGCCTGGGCATGGAGCAGTGGCACCCCCAGTGCATCTGGCCACCCTGGCTTCTCTAACAACGGAAGAATCCGATCTGGGAGCCCGACTAATGACGCTCGGCATTGATGGACGTGACAAGGATAAAAATGACAACAGCGGCTTTCTTCGTGGCCATTCGGCCGCCGATCAATACCTTGATGTTTTATTTGATTCGCCCGACGTCACCCCCCCCCTTCATACAGCGACTCGCTTCCAATTGCTCCCAATGCGCCACGGGATTAGTGAGTTGGGCCTTGAGTTTGCCGATGGCATCCCATTTGCCGAGGTCAAGACAGCGCTGAACCCCCGCCGCCCTGCCGCTTTTCCTACCCTCGATCCCACTACCAACCAGCTTTCAGAAGAGAGCGCAGAAAAGCTAGATGGCGGCGCTTTTCCTGGTGGCGCACACGCAACCGGCATTTTTTACCATGCTCCGCTGATCCTCATGACCAACGTTGCTACGACGGCGGCCAATGCCTTCACCATTCACGTCGTAGCCCAAAGGATTGAAGATTCGGGCGAGCCCGATTCAAAACGCCCCAAATCTGGACCCGGCTACTGCGATTTCGACGACCGCGTGCTGAGTGAAGTGTGGCAACGGACCGTCTTGGTGCAGCGGCCTCCCCAACCCGATGAGCCCGCCGATGCCACTCCGATTTTCGACGTCCTCTCGCAAGAAACCCGTTGAACACTCTGGCGTGCTGGTCTTCACTCACAAGATTCGCAGGTGCCGCCGGTGCGTTGGGCTTCCAGGGAGCAGGCGACCTTTTCTGCTTCGGTCGGTTCTTTTTTCTCCGGGGTGGGCCGGTCGCGATTCGCGCTGTCGATCGAACTCTTGTTGAGGGTGCGGAGGTAGTAAGTCGTTTTGAGACCTCGATCCCAGGCTTCGCGATACATGAAGCTGGCGGTGCGGGCGTCGCTGTCGGCCAGCCAAAGGTTGGTGCTCTGAGCTTGGTCGATCCATTTCTGTCGGGTGGCGGCACACTGAAGAATCCAGGTGGGCGGAATCTCGAAGGCGGTTTTGTAAACCCGTTTTAACTCCTCCGGCACCCGGTCGATGCTCTGCACACTGCCATCGAAATATTTAAGGTCGGCAAGCATTTCGCCATCCCAAAGTCCGCGGCGTTGGAGATCTTGTAACAGGTGGGTGTTGGTGCGGATGAATTCGCCGCTGAGATTTGATTTGGTGTGGATATGTTTGTAAGTCGGCTCGACGCATGGGGTGCTGCCCATGATGTTAGAAATCGTGGCGGTGGGGGCGACGGCGAGGCAATTCGAGTTGCGCATCCCCTGAAGCCGAATGCGGGAACGAAGCGCATCCCAATCGAGCCGCGCGGTGCGGGGGACTTGAATGGGAACGCCGCGTTCGGCTTCGAGCAGGGCGAGGGTGTCGAGGGGCATCAGGCCGCGATCCCATTTGGAGCCGCGATAGGAGGCGTAAGCGCCGCGTTCCACGGCCAAATCGCTGGACGCTTCGTAAGCATAGTAGGCGAGAGCTTCAAAAACTTCATCATTGAAATCGACGGCTTCCGGGGAGTCGAACGCGATGGCCTTTTGATAGAGGGCATCCTGCAACCCCATCAAGCCGAGGCCAACGGGGCGGTGGCGCATATTGGCGTTTTGCGCGGCGTCGACGGGGTAAAAGTTAATATCGATCACATTATCCAGCATGCGCATAACCGTGCGAACGGTGTCGCGCAATTTTTCGTGATCCAAGGCACCGTCCTCTTGAAGGTGGGCGACGAGATTGATGGAAGCGAGGTTGCAAACCGCCACTTCGTTGTCGCTAGTGTTGAGAGTAATCTCAGTGCAGAGATTGGAGTTGTGAATCACCCCGACATGATCCTGGGGGCTGCGGAGGTTGCAGGGATCTTTGAAGGTCATCCACGGGTGGCCGGTTTCGAAGAGCATTTCTAGCATGCGCTTCCAGAGGGCGAGGACGCGAACTTTACGGCTCCAGAGTTTGCCTTCTTCGGCGAGTTGTTCGTAGTAATGGTAGCGATCTTCGAATGCGCGCCCGCTCAGTTCGGGGAGGTCGGGTGTTTCGTTGGTTCGGAAGAGAGACCAAGTGGCATCCTTGGCCAATTTCCCTTCCGAGATGGCCTGGAGCCGTTTCATGAACAAGTCGGGGATCCAATGGGCCGTGTTCATGTTATGGGTGCGGCGACGTTCGTCACCAGTCTCTTTGCGGAGATCGAGGAAGTCCTCAATATCGGCGTGCCAAAGTTCGAGGTAGGAGCAGAGGGCTCCGGGACGTTTGCCTCCCTGGTTGACCGCGATGGCGATATCGTTGCTCACCTTTAGGAAGGGGATCACGCCCGAGCTTTCCCCGTTTGTGCCGTGAATATGGGCTCCAGCCCCGCGGAGAGCGGTCCAGGAGCAGCCGAGGCCACCGGCCCACTTGGAGAGATGGGAGAAACGCCGCCAGGTTTCCGTGATCGCCTCGATGCTGTCGCTGCAATAGAGGAGGTAACAGGAGGAGAGTTGGGGATGGACCGTGCCGGCGTTGAAAAGGGTGGGGGTCGAGCTGCAAGCGCGCCGGGTTTTGTAAATGCCGTAGAATGCAGCGGCTTGTTCCTCCCGTTGCGTTTCGCCCAGAGCTAGGCCCATCGCCACGCGGAGCCAGAAAATCTGGGGAGCTTCGAGGCGTCGTTTGAGACCGGTCACCGGCTCGTGAGTATGGATCAGGTAACGGTCGTAAAGGGTCTGGATGCCGATGAAATCAAATTGGAGATCGGCGAAGGGATCGAGGGTGTCGGCGAGCGATTCCAGATCGTATTCGGCGAGGCGAGGATCGAGTCGGCGGAGTTCGATCGCATAGGGAACATAATCGAGGAAAGCCCGGCGGTGGGCCTCCTTCAGCGCTTGCAGACCGTCATTGATTTTCCAGGGCAAGGTTTCCTCATAAATATAGCTAAGGAGAATGCGGGCGGCGAAAAATCGGGAATCGGCATCGACATCCAGCATCGACTTGGCATTGAGCACGATCGTTTCGCGACGTTCTTTCGCAGTGAGATTGATCGAGGTGCTGCGCAGCAGTCGGACGAGGAGTTCTTCGTCTTCGAGGGTGAGGGAGAGCCCGATTTTAGCGAAAGAAATGCGGGCGGCGATGTCGGAGAGTTGTTCGCGGGTAGCCAGTTCAAGCTGACCGGCATCAGCGGGTTCAGGGGGGAGGAGGGTCGCTTTCTCCCGTTCGACAGCGCGGCGCTCGCGGTATTTGGCGTAAGCGAGGGCGACTTTGGGTTGCCCAATCTCGATGAGGGTTTCTTCAACAAGATCCTGGAGTTGCTCAATATGGATGAAGCTGGGGCGTTCGCGGCGGAGTCGGAATTCGATTTCGGCCTGGACCTGGCGTCCGATCATTTCCTCCTGTCCGACGGCCACGCAGGCGGCGGAGACGGCTTTTGCAATCTTGTGACCCAACCAGGGGACGACGCGGGGTTTACCGGAGGGATCGCCGGGTTGATCCCGGCGGATGACCTGGGGGAATTCCGCAAGAGGATCGGAGGCGGGATCGTTTTGGAGGACAAAGCTGGCTTCTTTCATGGCGGCGTGGTTGGGTTGGATGTGGGGGGGGTGAAAGGGAGGAGGTTGTTAGGGCGTTGTTACATACGAGGGACGGTGATCCCGCGTTGGGCTTGGTATTTGCCGGAGCGGTCGGCGTAGCTCACTTCGCACGGTTCGGCGGCTTGAAGGAAGAGCACCTGGGCCAACCCTTCCCCGGCATAAATCCGAGCGGGCAGCGGGGTGGTATTCGAGATTTCCAGGGTGACATGCCCCTCCCATTCCGGTTCAAACGGGGTGACATTCACAATAATTCCACACCGGGCATAGGTGCTTTTTCCGACACAGAGGGTGAGCACATCCCGGGGAATTCGGAAGTATTCGACGCTGCGGGCGAGGGCGAAGGAATTGGGCGGGACCAGACACGATTCGCCCTGGATATCGACAAAGGAGCGGGGATCGAAGTCTTTGGGATCCACCACGGCATTATACACATTGGTGAAAACCTTGAATTCATCGGCAACCCGCAGATCGTAGCCGTAGCTGGAAAGCCCGTAGCTAATTAAGGCCCGACCGTCGTCACCGCAACGGTGGAGTCGTTCCTCGAAAGGTTCGATCATGCCGTGTTCCTCCGCCATCCGGCGAATCCAGCTATCCCCGTGCACGCCCATCACATTTTCCTCAGACCAAATCTTCTTCTGCGGCGTTGGTGACGCTGCCGCTGGTTTGGTATTCAGTGACGCGAGTTTCGAAGAAGTTTTTTTCCTTTCGCAGGAAGATGACTTCGTCGAGCCACGGGAAGGGGTTGCTTTTGATTTGTGACAAAGTGGGGAGCCCGAGGCCGGCGAGACGGCGGTCGGCGTTGAAATCGACGTAGTCGAGAAAATCCTTTCGCGTCATCCCCACGCCATCTTCCGGGAGGCAGTCGTGGACAAATTCTTTTTCCAAGGCAATTCCTTCCCGCATGAAGGCGAGTAATTCTTCCCGGAACTCGGTGGTCCAAATATCGGGATTCTCTTCGATGAGCTGGCTAAGAATGTAACGACCCAGCTCGATGTGGTTCGACTCGTCCCGCAGGGTATATTGAAACATCTGGCCGATCCCCGTCATTTTATTCTGCCGATGCAGGGAGAGAATCATGGCAAACAAGGCATAGAACTGGGTCCCTTCCATCACCTGGGTGATACCGAAAATCGCCTTGGCAAACTTCTGCTTGTTGATCGTCTGCGTCAGGTCGATTCCCATTTTTAACTCGGGCATCTGGCGGGTGATAAAGGCGTTTTTTCGGAGGACGCTCGGGATGTCCTGAAATTTGGCGGTGACTTCATCCAGGTCGATGTTGAGCGAGCCAATGATGTGAAGCAGGGAATCCATGTGGATACTCTCTTCGGCGATGTGGCGGAGGGAGGCATGTTTCAGCTCGGCCGCCGTGAGGTTATCCTCGATAACGTGGAGGACGGAGTCGCCCACGATCCCTTCGGCGGCGGAAAAGTAGCCGACGCCCATTTCAATGATCCAACGTTCCTTGGCGGTGAGGGCTCCGGTATTCCATTGGGCGCAATCTTTGGACATATCGATCACGTCGGGTTCCCAATGGTTGGCTTTCATCTGTTTATAGATGCGGTAAGCCTCCTTGTATTTGAGTGGGAGAACATTGAGTTCGGCGCTGCGATGGCCATTGATGACCATTTTTCCGGCGAGCCGTTCCCGGGCCTTGGCTTTGTTGAGGCGGAAGGTCTTGGCCCCGAGCTGAAAAACGACGACGTCTTGCTCTTCGTGGGAATGGAATGCGTCGAGATCGGGAACGTCGACGCCCGAGGGAGGGGCGACGGGTGCGGGAGGGGTGAGAAGCGTGCTCATTTTGAATGTTGTGTGGAAGGAGGCAGAAGAGAGGCCGGATTAGGCGCTAATTTAGGGCTTTTTTAGAGCTTTTTAGGGCTAGATGGTGGGTTAGGAATCTGCCAGGCCGATCGTCAGGCGGCGCTGTAGCGGGCGACGGAAGGCGAGGAAGGTGGCTGGAATTGGAATGGCGCTCGACCGTGAATGACCCTGAACGAGCGGCGAAACCTCGGCCCGAAAGCAAACCTAGCGCTCACAAGAGGGAAGGTGACGGACTCCGACCCGGGGTGCAAGGTTTTGAGGCGATACCCCCGGGAATTTCCCCAAAATCAAACAACGGAAACTCCCGGGAACACCAACTCGACACCACAACATGTAGTGCCTGCTTTCAAACAACAGGGCCATATATGGGGGGAGTCTCCATTATTGGCAAGCGAAAATTTGGAAAAATTTCGCGGGCGATAGGCCGAAGCTTACAGTCGGGTCTTTTCCAATGAGGGCCCCTTCTCCCGACGCAAGCAAGAGGGCGAAGAAGGCGACTCCCTGGGTGAAAGAAAAAACCCCGCTTACCGGAGAAGCAAGCGGGGTGAGGGGCCTTGAAATGTTGAGCTGGTTTTAGCGAATATTGTAGGAGGAGGCTTTGCCGATAGTTTTCATCGATTTATCGACGAGATCCCCTTCCTTGGCCTCTTTGTAGGTCTTGGCAAATCCAGCCACCTTCGAGGGGCTGGCGTGTTCGAACACGATTTCTCCTGCCTCATCCAGCACGAGCAAGCAGTAGCCTTCATATTTATAACCCCAGATCGCGCCGGTGTTGTCCCAGCCTTCGATTTTTTTAGCGGTCAGGAATTCCAATTCTTCGCGGGGATCCAGGTCGATCGGAAACTCCTCGCGAATCACCACTTTGTATTCGTTTCGGATTTCCATGCTTTCAGAAATGACGAAAATCAGCCCGCGATGCTTGGGAAACGCTTCCTTGGTGGATTCGTTGATCATCTTGATCCGCATCTGGACCTCTTCCCGCTTGTCGTCGTAGTCGCCCCCGGCGACCTTGGTGTTGCGGATCCGGCTGACGTTGGTGCGGACGCGGTCGGCGAAGTCGTCCCAACTGGCGAAGGCCGGGGGGGCGGAGATGACAAGCGAACCTATTCCGATGGCAAGAGGAAGGAGACGACGGAGAGAAGAACGAAAGGAAGACAGCGTTTTCACAGGGGGGTTGAATCATGGGCCGGACCGGCTGTCTACCCCGAAATGCCCGCGCTTTGTGACGAATTTGTGACGTTTTCTCCGATCAACCCGCCGATGCCGACGAGGCCGCCTCTTGCCGTTCGCGCGAAGCTTCGAGCAAGGTTTCCTTGCTTTTTCGGACGCTGAAAATCGCGTAGACCGCCGGGATAACATAAAGCGTTAGGGCCGTGCCAAGAGTCATACCACAGACCACCGCGATTCCCATCGGCACCCGGCTACCGGAGCCGGCTCCGAGGGCGAGGGCGATGGGGAGGATGCCGAGGATGGTGGAGAGCGCGGTCATGAGCACGGGGCGAAGCCGGGCGGCGGCTCCTTCCAAGGTGGCTTCCAACAGGGGGAGACCTTCGGCTTTGCGTTGGTTGGCGAATTCCACGATGAGAATCCCATTTTTCGTGACGAGCCCGACGAGCATGATGATGCCGATCTGACTAAAAATGTTGAGGGTTTGCCCGAACAACACCAACCCGATGAGCGCCCCGAGCACCGCCAACGGCACGGTCAACATGATGACCATCGGGTCGCGAAAGCTTTCAAACTGAGCAGCGAGCACGAGGTAAACGAGGAGCAGCGCGAAGAGGAAGACGAACGCCAACCCCCCGGCGCTCTCCCGGTAATCGCGCGATTGGCCGCTGAGATCGGTCCGGAACGTGTCGTCGAGCACCCGCCCGGCGATGGCCTCCATTTCGGCCAACCCCTCTCCGAGAGTGACGCCTGGTCGGAGGTCGGCGCTGATCGTTGCGCTGGGGAAACGGTTAAACCGATAGAGTTGCGGAGAGGCGACGGCTTCTTCGAAGGTCACGAGTTGATCGAGCCGGAGCAGGTTTCCGGCTTCGTTGCGGACCTGAATTTGCTCCAGATCGAAGGGCGAATTGCGCAAATCCTGATTGAGCTGGAGGATGACATCGTATTGGCGTCCGGACCGGTTGAAGAAGTCAATCCGCTGCTCGCTGAGGGCCAGGGCGAGGGTTTCGGCGATGTCGCGGGTGGAGACGCCGAGGTTGCGGGCGCGATCCCGCTCGACGGCCACCCGGATGTCGGGCTTGTTAAATTCTAAATTCGCGTCGATTCGCGCGAAGAAGGGGCTGGCCTCCGCCTCAGCCAGAAAGCGGGGGAGGGCTGCTTGCAGCGCCTCTTGACTGGGGGCTTGGATGACAAAGGAGATCGGGGCACCGGTATCCCGGCTCAACGATTGTTCAGCCACCACGCGGGCGCGGGCTCTGGGGATGCGCCCGACGGTTTCAAAGAGCCGGGCCGCGACAGCCTCCTGGCTTCGTTCGCGCGCCGTCGGAGGGGTCAGGGTCAGCCGGACAAAACCGCCGTTCAACGAGCCCCAACCGGGCGAGGTGACCGCCAACAGGCCGGTCGCTTCCGGCACATCCGCCCCAATGGCCGCAGTCAAGTCATCCATATAATCGTCCATGAACGCGAACGAAGCGCCCTCGGGGCCTTTTGCGAATACACGCAACGTGCTCCGATCCTCCAGCGGGGCCAGCTCACCAGGGAGCCGCTGCAACAGCCCGTAACATAAAGCGGCGGCGGTGAGCACCAACGGCACCGCCAACCAACGCACCCGCAGGAACCCCGCGAGCGAGCGACGATAAAAGCGGGTCAGCCCCTGAAAAAACGGCTCGGAAACCCGATAAAACCAGGAATGCCCCACCTGGCTCGCCACCAATTTGGTCGAGAGCATCGGGGTAAACGTGAGGGCGACAAAGCTGGAGACAATCACGGTCCCGGCCAGGGTCACCCCGAATTCGCGAAACAACCGCCCCGTCAACCCACTCAGAAAGAGGATCGGCAGAAAGACCGCCGTCAACGCGAGGGTGGTGGCGATCACGGCAAAGAAAATCTCGCGGGTCCCCTCGATCCCGGCGCGGCGGGGGGGCATCTTTTGCTCGGCTTTCGCGTAGATGTTCTCCATTACCACGATGGAATCATCGACCACGAGCCCGATGGAGAGGACCATGGCAAGGAGGGTGAGCACATTGATAGTGAACCCACTGAGATACATCAGGAAAAACCCGCCGAGCAGGCTGACCGGGATCGCGGCCGCCGGAATCAGCGTCGCTCGCCAATCCCGCAGAAAGAGATAGATCACCAGGACGACCAGCAGGAGGGCGACCAAGATACTTTCGACCACTTCCGTGATCGAGGCGCGGACAAACCCGCTGGAATCAAAGAAGACTTCCGCTTGGATGTCGGGCGGGAGGGTGGGGCGCATTTCCTCGAGGCGCCGGTAGAATTCGTCGGCGATGGCGATTTGATTCGAGCCGGGCTGAGGCCGGAGGGCGATGGCCACCATCGGAATGCCGTTGGTTTTGAGAATAGAGCGGAGGGCCACGGGGGCGAGCACGGCCCGACCGACATCCGCGATTCGGACCGTGGCGTTGCCATGCCGGTTGATAACGATGTTTTCAAAAGCCTCGGGGGTTTCGAGGCGACCGAGGGCTTTGACCTGAAGCTCGGCGGTATCCCCCTCGATCCGACCGGAGGGAAGCTCGACATTTTCGCTTCGGATGGCTTCGCGCACATCTTGGAGGGTTAAATTGTAAGCGGCCAGGGCTAAGCGGTCGATGGTGATCCGCATGGAGTATTCTTTATCCCCCCAGATGCTGGCTTCGGCGACCCCTGGGATGGTTTGCAACCGTTCTTTAAACACCCGGTCCGCGTAGTCCGAGAGGGCCAGGAGATCGCGGGAATCGCTGCGGACGGTCAGGATGACCACGGGATCCCGGTTGGCGTCCGCCTTGGTCACCACCGGAGGTTCGGCGTCGGGGGGCAGGTTGCGGATGGCGCGGGCGACCCGGTCGCGCACGTCGTTGGCGGCGGCTTCGAGATCGACGTTGAGATTGAATTCCACCTCGATCGAGCTCCGGCCTTCCTGGCTGGAAGAGCTGATCACCCGGATGCCGGGCGCGGCGTTCACCTCGATTTCGATCGGCTCGGTGATTTGGGCTTCGACGGTCTCAGCGCTCGCCCCGGGGTAGCGGGTCGAGATGCTAATGATGGGGGGATCCACGGAGGGATACTCGCGCACTCCGAGCCGGGTGATCGCAATCCCGCCGAAGAGACAAATCACCAGGGTGAACACCGTCGCGAGGACCGGACGTTGAATGCTGATGGAATAAAGGGTCATGAGTCCGCCGCGACCGGGGCTGGCGACGCTAATTCGACCGCCATCCCATCGCGCAATTGTTGCACGCCGGAGGTGACCACCACATCGCCGGGGTTGACGCCTGAGCGGATTTGAATGCCATCCTGCGTGCGAATCCCGACTTCCACCGGCACCTGCTGCACCCGGCCTTCTTTGCCCAACACGAAAACAAATTGCTCCGAGAGCCCAGGAATCAACGCCAGAGAAGGCACCACCAGCGCTTCCGGGATAGTCTCCAGATCGGCTTGCACCCGGGCAAACCCGCCTGGGAGCAGGTGGCCGTCGGGATTGGCCGCTTTCGCACGCAAGGCGATGGTCCGCGTCACCGGGTCCACCCGCGGTTCCACCGCATACACGACGGCGGTGTGACGATCCGAGGAGCCGGGCACGGTAAAGGTGACCGACGCGCCGGGTCGGATGAGGGTGCCGTATTCTTCTGGGATGGAGAATTCGAGTTTGATGGGGTCGATCCGCTGAATCGTCGCCACCTCGTCCCCGGGAGCGATCAGACTGCCCACGCTCATTTTTCGGTTGGGCAGGCGCGCTTCCCAAAGTTTGGTCATTTCCTTGATTTGTTCCGGCGTAG
>CAZSPO010000005.1:0-27227 GCA_964608775.1 uncultured Chthoniobacterales bacterium
CGCGAGCTGTCCAGCGAGCCGGTGTGCGCCGGCGATGGCGACAGCTGGTCGCTGGGAGCAGGGGGGGCGATCTCGATTTTCCATCCTCCGCCCGGCTGGACCCATCGGCATGCGGACAACAAGACCGTGGTTGCGCGAGTGGAATGCGCGGGAGGGAGTGTGCTGTTCTTGTCGGACTTGGGCTTTGCCGGGATGGATGAGTTGCGGAGGCGGCATCCGGGCTTGCGGGCGGAGGTGGTGGTCGCAGGGGAAAGTCCGGTGGATCCGATCGAAGATCCCCAGATGTTGGCCTGGCTCGAGCCCAAGTTGCTAATCCTTGGGGCGACCCGCGTTTTTGGCGATCCCGAGGCTCGCCCGGCTTGGCAGCAGGCCCTGGCAGCGGAAGGCCTCAAGGTGTGGGATCAAGGGGAACACGGGGCTGTCACCATCGAGTGGACCCCGACGGGTTGGCAGGCGCGCGGGTTCGTATCGGGGGCAGAATGGCGGGAACCGAACGTACGGGGGGGACTTGGAGAGTCGGAGTAGCGTGGCTCCAGGTTAGGCGGCGTCTTTGTCTTGTTTCTTGCGAATGATCGGAGGTTTACGACCTTCCACGACCCCACGATTGATTGTCACCTCGGCAATGTCCTCGCGGCTTGGCACTTCATACATGATGTCGAGCATGATTTTTTCGAGCATCGAACGAAGCGCCCGAGCTCCGGTCCCCTTGTTAATAGCCGATTGGGCTAGGGAACGAAGGGCGTCTTTGGTGACCGTCAGGCCGACGCCTTCCATGGCGAAAAGCTTGCTGTATTGCTTGACCATCGCATTGCGCGTTTCGGTTAGAATCAGCATCAGCTCATCTTCCGTGAGCGGTTCGAGAGAGGCGGTCACGGGCAAGCGACCGATAAATTCAGGGATCATGCCAAAGGAGAGGAGATCTTCGGGTTCCAGCGAACGAATGGCGGCCCGGGTCTGTTCTTCCTCGGTATCAAAGGTCGGATGGCTAGAGCCAAACCCCAAGGTGCGTCGGCCCCGGCGGCGTTGCACCAATTTGTCGAGCCCGACGAAAGCACCGCCGCAAATAAAGAGAATTTTGTCGGTATTCACCTGGATGTATTCTTGCTGAGGATGCTTGCGACCTCCTTGGGGAGGGACGTTGCAGACGCTCCCTTCCAAAATCTTGAGCAGCGCTTGTTGCACTCCCTCTCCTGAAACATCCCGGGTGATGCTGACGTTCTCGGTTTTTCGCCCGATTTTATCAATTTCGTCAATATAGACGATGCCGATCTCCGCCCGTTTCACATCGTAATCCGCCGCTTGCAGCAGACGGAGAATGATATTCTCGACATCTTCGCCGACATAACCCGCTTCGGTGAGCGTCGTGGCATCGGCGATGCAAAATGGCACATCGAGAATCCGGGCGAGCGTGCGGGCGAGAAGGGTTTTTCCAGAACCGGTCGGGCCGATGAGAAGGATATTGCTTTTCTCAATCTCGACGTCGGCATAGGGGTCGTTTTGCATGGGAGAAACCAGACTGCTTTCGCTGGAGCCCTGCATGATTCGTTTGTAATGATTATGCACCGCGACCGCGAGGGTCTTTTTGGCCAGATCTTGCCCGATCACATATTCATCAAGTCGCCGCCGAATTTCGATCGGTTTGAGAATCTCCAACGGAGCCGATTGTCGGCGGGTTTCCTCCCCGAGTTCTTTGTCTAAAATATTCTTACAGACGTTGATACAGCTGTCGCAGATGTAAACGCCCGGACCTGCGATCAGCTTGCGCACCTCCGCGTGACTTTTGCCACAGAAGGAACACATCGTAAGGTTGGAAGCTCTCGCCATTGGAACAAATTATACTAGGGCACAAGGATGGGGGAGATGACCAGAAGAGATCGTGGGGAAAGGGCTTTCAGGCTTCCCCTTCGGCTCGGGGAATCTGTTTGCGCGATTGCACGACAGCGTCCACGAGCCCGTAGTCTCTGGCTTCTTCCGCCGACATATAATAGTCGCGGTCCGAATCAAATTTGACCTGTTCCGTCGGTTTTCCGGTGTGATGAGAGAGGATAGAGATCAATCGGTTTTTTAACTTCAGCATATATTCGACGGTCCGTTCCACATCGCTCGCCTGCCCCTGAGCCCCTCCCGAAACCTGGTGGATCATGATATCGGCGTTCGGCAGAGCATACCTTTTACCATGGGTCCCCGCTGCGAGAAGGACGGCCCCCATACTGGCCGCCATCCCTAGGCAGTAAGTCGTCACGTCGCAGGTCATAAACTGCATCGTATCGTAAATCGCCAGCCCAGCCGTCACCGACCCACCGGGAGAATTAATGTAAAGGTGGACATCTTTTTTGGGATCTTCCATTTGAAGAAAAAGGAGTTGGGCGATGACCACGTTGGCAACGAAATCATCAATGGGCGTGCCGATGAAGACGATGCGGTCCTTCAGCAGCCGGGTCCAAATATCAATGGCCCGTTCGCCGTGCGGGGTTTTTTCAATGACGCCCGGAACTGGCACGTAGGAGGCAAAAGGCGAGGAGGCAGAGGAGAGGGCGGCGGTCAGCTCGTGTGGAAGGGAGCCAGTGGGTTGCAAGGTCATAAATTGAGAATTAGATTGAGGGTTAAAATCAGCGGGTAAGGGTGTAAGGGCTGTAAAGAGGGGGTAAGGGAGTGATGTTGGGTGTTTGCCAACCGTTTTCTGCAGCGAAATAGGCCAGATGGCGAGCTCAAGTGGTCGCAGGTGGGTTGTCAGACGGTTGCACGGTAGCAGCGGCCTCCAAAAATTCAAGAGCCTTGCCCACGAGCAACTCTTCCTCGATCGCCTGAAAAGCGTTCCGTTGATAGAGCATTTTCGTCATTTTTTCGAGGGGCATCTCGTATCGCATGGCCATCGCCCGAATGCGGGCATTGAATTCTTCCGAGGAAACTTTGATGCCTTCCTTTTCGGCAATGCGGGTAAGGATGAAAGCCGTTTTCAAACGATTCTCGGCCGCCCCTGCTGCGTTGCGGACGATCTGTTCCTCCTGGGTCTGCAACTCTTCGTCGGCGACCCCCCGCATTTGATTATCGCGAACGATTTCCTCCACGATTCGCTGCGTTTCGCGGTGGACAAAGGTGTCTGGCAACTCGCAGGTAACCCGGGCGTGCAAATACTCGAGGATTTGCCGACGGCGCGCTTCCCCAATTTGCCGTTCCTTTTGTGTGGTGAGATTTCCGCGAATGGCCTCCCGCAAATTCGCCAAGCTGGCGTCACCCGAAATGGTCGCAGCCCATTCATCGGTCAATTCTGGCAAGGTGCGTGATTTCAACCCTTTGACTTTGGCTTGCACGGAGAGGGTCTTGCCCGCGAGCAGGGTGTCTGGGAAATCGGTGGCCACAGCCACTTCGAAGGTCCGTTCCTCGTCTTGGGTGGCGCCGACCAAGGGGGGGCAGAAGCCTGGGAGAAAACTCTCCTCCTTCATCTCCAGCCAGAGGTCTTCCCTTTGATCGAGGGATTGGCCTGCCGCCTGAGAAACTTCGGAGACCGGTTGACCCTCAATGGTGCAGCGGATGTCGAGCACCACAAAATCATCCATGGCGAGGGGGCGATCCTCGATGTCTTGGAAATCGGCGGTCCGCTCCCGGAGTTCCTCCAAAGATTGATCGATTTCGGCCTCGGTCACCTCTGTCCCGGGAAGTGTCACCGGGATGCCCTGGTATTCCGGCAGCTCGAACGCGGGGGCGGTAATCGCTTTGGCATGAAATTTCAGGCCTTCCACCAGGTCGAGTCGCACCTCATCCACCTCGGTGAGGGAGAGCGCCCGGATTTGCTTTTCTTTCACCGCTTCCTGAAAGCCTTCCTCCACAAGTTGCCGTTTCAATTCGTCCTCAATCTCTTTTTGAAACTTCTTGGCGATAATGCTGTGGGGGGCTTTGCCAGGCCGGTATCCGGGAATACGAGCCCGGTTTTGATACCGACGGAAGAGCGCTTGGCGGGCCGTTTCGACTCGTTCAGGGGGGAGGGCAACGCGGAGGCTGACTTGGCAATTGGGAAGATGTTCGACTTCGACGTTCATAATCAGATGGAAAAGAGAGCGAGCCTAATGCGCCGGTTGGGAAAACGCAACCGCTGGAAAATCAGGAATCCTTTGGCCGCTGGCAAAGACGGTGTCCTACCTTCGATGGGGTTGTTCGCAAGGACCGAAAACGATTACATTCAAAAGTAATGAAATCACCCCTCAGCCGTCGAACCCTCTTGCGTGGCATGGGGGCGACTCTCGCCCTCCCATTCCTCGACGCCATGACCCCTCTCTCCGCCCTCGCGACCACGGGGCGGGCGGTCCGTTCGCCGTTGCGCACGGTTTTTGTCGGGATGGAAGGGGGAATCTGGGCTGGTGAAGACGGGTTCTTTCCCTGGAAAACCGGGATGGATGTCGAGCGGGCAAAGGTCTGGGGGAAAAATGGCATCTTGCAAGGGGGAGCCCTGGCGGACACAGGCCGTGATTTCCCGCTCACCTCTACCCTGCAACCGTTGGCCAGCGTGCGAGATCAAATCACCCTCCTCAGCGGATTGCACCATGCGAATGACAAAATCCCCAATTCAGCCGTCAACGCCCATGGCCAGGATCTCGGCACCCTCCTCACCGGGGTCAATATCAGCGGCACCCCGGGTGTCGTGCTGAAAAACAGCGTTTCCTTCGACCAAGTGCTCGCCCGTCAAATCGGGGAGAAAACTCGCGTGCCCTCCCTCTCCCTCGCCGTTGGGAAGACCAGCTACAACACCCGGGAAGCCACGGGGCTCGGTTATATGGGCTTCCTCAGCTACGATGAAAACGGCAATGCGCTCCCGGTCGAAGGCGATCCTCGGAGAATGTTTGAAATGCTCTTCACCGAGGGCGGCGGGCAAAAAGCCGCCCGCGAAGCTGAGCGTCGTCGGCAAAGCAGCGTGCTCGATGCGGTAAAAGAGGATGTGACCCGGTTGGCAGGAATCGTCGGCCATGATGACCGTCAACGGTTGGAAGAATATTTCACCACCGTTCGGGAGGTAGAGATTCGGGCCGAACGAGCCCGTCAGTGGGACGACATCCCATTGGTTTTACCGGATGGCACAGAGCCGCCGCAAAAGTTGGACCAAGGTGCTTACGGGAAAACGGGGGAGGGCCGGGTCGCTGAGATGCGCCAAGTTCTCGACATCCTGGTGTTGGCGTTACAAACCGATGTCTCCCGCATCGCCACCCTGCGGCTCGGGGGGTATTTCGGACGATTTTCTTTCCTCGGCTTTCCGGAAGAGGCCCATGCGAATTATGCGCACAACAATGGGGTGCCCGAAAAAGTGGCGGGAGCACGTGCAATTGATCGGATGCACATGGAGCAGTTTGCCTATTTCTTGGAAAAATTGGCCGCTGTGCAGGAGCCGGGCGGTTCCCTGCTCGACAACTCCCTGGTGTTTTTTGGAGCCGGCTTAACAAACGGGCCGCGCCCAGAGGTGAGGGGCGATGCAGTGGGATTCAACGCCCACGGTCATTTCAACACCCCGGTCCTGTTGGCCGGACGAGCGGGTGGTCGCCTTCGCGGAGGGGAGCATCTCAACTACGATCACGGCACCCCGCTCGCCAACCTCTTCGTCACGATGGCCGGTCTGCACGACCTGCCCAACCTGGCATTCGCCGACAGCACCGGGCCGTTGAATGGCTTGGTTGCTTAAATTCCTTGAAAGGACCTTCCCTTTCCATGCGCACCCGTCTCTTTACCCGCCTCATCCGGGGTTCGGTCGTGCTCGGTCTGTTGACCTGTGCGCTCGATCAAGGGCGGACGGCTGATGGGAATCCCCAAGCCTTTTTTCAAAAATATTGTGTCAGCTGTCATGGCGATGGTCCGGAGGTAAAAGGGGAATTTGATCTGCGCCCCCTGCTCGCCAGCGAAAGCCTCACGCCTCATCTCGGCAAATGGCACGACGTGATGGACACCCTCGACTTTCGGGAAATGCCGCCCGCACAACCCGCACACCTCCCCAAGCCGACGTCGGCCGAATACGAGGCCACCGTCGCTTGGTTAGAATCAGCCATGAGCCAGGCGGAGGGTGCGCCCCGCCGGTATACCCGACGCCTCAATCGAGCGCAATACAACCACACCGTCCGCGATCTGCTCGGTATCGATGTTAACCCCGCCGACGCTTTTCCCCAGGACCTCGGCGAGGAAGGCTTCGACACCGTCGCCCGCGTCCAAAGCATGTCGCCCTACCTTTGGGAGCGTTACGCCGAAGCCGCCCGCCAACTGGTCAGTTTGGCCGCTGCCCCGGAAGAAGCGGTCGAACCCTTCACCACCCGCTATTTCCCCCTCGACCGCGATCAACGTGACGGAAAATCGAAAATCGCCTCAGCCGAAATCGACCTTCAGCCCCTGCTAGGGAAAAAGAAGCGCGAGTCCGGTCAAAATCCTCTTGGCCTCATGAACCTTGATCATAAATCCGGCTCCCCTGGCAGCAAAGGCGGGGTCCGCCCCGGGAAAGGGGCGCACGGGTATGAGGTGGTGCTGAAACATGAAGGCAACGCCAGTCGGCGCGGGGAAATTAAATTTAAAAACCTTCTGCCGTATGGGCGTTACCAATTAAAATTCAAAGCCTACGCTGAACTCGGTCGCGACCGCGACGGCCAACCGCTCGAACCCTTCGACGCCTGCCTCGCGGGCGTTTACGTCAACGGTGTTCTCGCCCAGGAATTTTCCGTGCCGATCACGGAAACCCCACAGAACTTCGAGCTGGCGTTCAACACCGACTTTGCTTCCACAACTGTCCGGATCGCGGCAAATTCGCAGGTGAACGGCTCCCAAAGGAAGGCCGTTCCGAGTCTCGTCCTGTGTGAAGCGGAAATCGAGGGGCCGCTCTTTGATTCCTGGCCGCCTGCCCCGCATCGCGCCTTGTTTGGCTCCGATCTGGACGCGCCCCCTTCGGAATGGCTCCCCCCGTTTCTCTCCCGCGCCTTTCGACGACCCGCGACGGTTGAGGAAGTCGCCCGTTACACCGGTGTTTACCAATCCGAACTTGATGCCGGTGCCACCCCGCGAGAAGCCGCGTTGATCGCTGCGCAGGCCGTGCTGGTTTCCCCTAGCTTTTTGTATCTTGTCGAGGAAGAGCGACCTGGCGGGCAGCTGAATGATTTCGAATTCGCCAGCCGCCTCTCCTACTTTCTCTGGGCCTCCATGCCCGATGAGGAACTCTTCCGACTCGCCGCAGAAGGTCGGCTCCGCCAACCCGATCTCCTCCGCGCCCAGGTCGCCCGCATGTTAGACGATCCCAAGGCGGAAGCGCTTACCAAGGAATTTGCCGGCCAATGGCTCGCCCTCCGGCGCATCAGCGAAATCGTCCCCGACCCCGACCTTTTCAAGACTTTCGATGAAGAACTCCGCAAGGCAATGCGCGGGGAAAGCGAGGCCTTCTTCCGCGAAGTCCTCACCCGGAACCTCCCGATTCGCACCTTTCTCGCCAGCGATTTCACCTTCGCCAACCAACGGCTCGCCCGGCATTACGATCTCCCCCCGCTCGAAGGAGGGGAAATGCGGCGGGTCGCGCTCAGCCCCGATGATCTCCGCGGCGGTCTCGTTACGCAGTCCGGTATCCTCTCGGTCTTCTCCCAACAAACCCGCTCCTCCCCGGTCATGCGCGGCGTTTTCGTCCTTGAAAAACTTTTCAACCGCCCCCCACCCAATCCCCCTGCCAATGTGCCGCCGCTCGAAGAACCCGAGCCGGGTGAAGAAATCAGCGCCGGCAACCTGCGTGAGCAAATGGAACGTCACGCAGCCGATCCCGCCTGCGCTGGGTGCCATACGAAAATCGATCCCTGGGGCCTGGCCCTGGAAGAATTTAACGCGATCGGAGCCTTTCGCACAGTCGATCCCGGCGATGTTACGACTGAACTTTACGACGGCACGTCGATGGTCGGGGTGCGCGGGTTGAAAGCGGAACTCCTCCGTCGCGAAACCGACTTTGCCCGTGGGCTCACCGAAAAATTGCTCACCTACGGCTTGGGCCGCACCCTGACCCCTTCCGACCGCCAAGCGGTCGATGCGATCCTCGCCCAGTCCGCCCAGGCTGATCACGGGCTGAAAGCCCTCATTCTGTCGGTCATCGAATCACCGGTCTTCCAGACGCATTGAGACTCATCACCGCGTGGGGTGTAGGCCGACTTCGCGGAGGTTCAGAATGCTGGCGGTGGCACTTTCCATCGGGCTCAATCGACCGGGGCGATCTTGTTCCACGACCATCCAACGGGTGCCTCGCGCCGCCGCCGCTTCGATCGAGCCATAGCAATCAACCACCCCGGTGCCGACCGCAGAGAAAAAGCCGCGAGCCGCATCGTCGGCGAGATCTTTCACATGCAAGACAGGAATCCGGGAACCGCAGCGGCGAATGATGGTGATCGGGTCGGCTCCCCCGAAATGGCACCAGGCGATATCAAGTTCAAACTGCAATTTCTCCGTCTTCTCAAAGAGCAGATCGAACATGCGACGGTTTTCTTTTTCCCCGAATTTCGGGATAAATTCGTGTTCGTGATTGTGGTAGATAAAGCTGAGACCCGCCGTTTCGCAGGCGGCAGCCATTCGCTCGAGTTGCTCGGCCAGTTGATCGAGTTCTTCGTTGTCTTTGGGTCCCGCCCAATAGTCGACGATGTAAGGGGCTCCGATCAGGTGGGCGTTTTCAATGACTTGTGGCAAGGTCTCTTCCTTGTAATGACTGCAAGCCAGACCGACGGATTCCATGCCGAGATCGGCTAGGCGCTGGCGGTTTTCACGCGTGGCTGCGGGGGAGTCACCCACGATCACGTCGCCCTCCACCCCTTGGTATCCAAGCGTGGCCATTTGGGTGAGTGCCCCCCAGAGATCGGCTTCGAGCGCTTCCTTGATCATCCCGATGAATCCAATTTTGTAAGTCATGCGGGCATTGTGGCTTTTTGGAGCTGCGTGTAAACCCCGCTGTTTTAGAAAGGTCCCATGGGAATGCTGAAACATGGCGGGAATTCTTGATCGCCGGTTGCGAGCTTGGGGGCGAATCAGGTAGGAAACAGGCATGGCCTCTCTCGCACCCCCCGATTGCTGTGGATTGATCGCGGGCAACGGGGGGTATCCTTTCGAATGGGTGCGCAACGCCCGGGCAGCCGGAGTCAGGCGAATCGTGGCGGTGGCCTTCCATGGAGAGACCGTCCCGGCCTTAGCTGAATGCGTGGACGAAATCGTCTGGTTGCGGGTGGGCCAGCTGGGGGCGCTCCTCCGGGCCTTTCAGCAACGGGCCGTTTCCACTGCCGTGATGGCGGGCCAGATCGCGCCAGGCAATTTGTTCGATCTCCGTCCGGATTGGAAAGCGCTCTTGATCCTGGCGAAGTTAAAGCGGCGCAATGCCGAATCGATTTTCGGAGCGATCGCAGCCGAACTCTCTGCGGTCGGTGTGCAGCTCCTCGACGCGACGACCTTTATGGAACCGGCCCTCGCAAATGCGGGCTGGATGGGCGGCCCCAAACCGAGCGGGCGGACGGTAGAAGATTACCAATTTGGAATCGGCATCGCACGCGAGATGGCACGGCTCGATATCGGACAATCGGTCGTGGTAAAAAAGGGGACCGTGTTAGCCGTGGAAGCCTTCGAGGGAACGAACGAGACGATCCAACGGGGGGGGCGACTGGGCCGGGGCGCGGCCGTGCTCGTGAAAGTTTCGAAACCGGGCCAGGATTTCCGATTTGATGTGCCGGTCATCGGGCGGGAAACCTTGGCGGTGGCAGCGGCGTCCGGGGTAGGGGCGATCGTGGTCGAAGCCGGCCGCACCTTGTTACTAGAACGCGAACGGCTCATCCGGGAAGCAGGTGAAAAGGGAGTGACCCTTTACGGTCTGACCGGAGAAGAAATGAAAACCAGGCCGGGCTGAACTCCCTTGTTTCATAAAAGCAGGAAGGGGTTGCACCGCAGATTTTTGTGCAGAGCGCGAAGTTTAGGCAGGGGCGTATTCGTTGTGATACGTCACCGCCTGAACGACAAAGCCCTGCGCAAAAAGACCAAGCAGACATGACGGGTTCTCTCCGCGCATGGTCAACTCGGCAAGTGGCCGGTCATATTGGTCTGCTCGTCAGAAAGGTCGGATTTGTGGTGCAGCCCGGTTCTTTGAACTGCGATGGGTCATGATAGGAGGGGAGAGCGGGAGCCATAAAGGTGTTTTCCCTCCCTGGCGGCCCGGTGCGCCTCGGGGGTATCAAGGGCAATGCCGGGGTCGCCTTGCTCAGCCATCCAGTGGTCGAGTTCGGCGCTCAGTCGGGTTTTGATCTCCGTGTAAGCGGGATCGTCTGTGAGGTTGTTCTGTTCGTATGGATCCTGTGCGCTGTGGTAGAGCTCCTCGCCGGGACGTAACATGTTGCGTCGCACTTGTGCGCAGGCGGATGCGTCGCTGTAGGATTCCATCATCCAGGACTGCCAGTATTCCGGGATCAGGTCTTGATTGTCACTTTTTCGTCCCATGATCCATTTGCTAATGTAGAGGTCGTTCGAGGTCAGGTTTCGGATATAGCGGTAAACGCCATCGCTCACTGTGCGACTGGGATAGGGTGGTCCTTCAGGCCAGTTGTTGTGCATGCCGTAAGCTAAGGAACGTTGGGACTCCTCCGCCGTGCCCGTGAGGATTTCAAGGAAACTGATGCCATCATAGTCATGGGCTGCCGGGTTGCCGCTTGCTGCCTCAACGAGCGTCGGTAACACGTCCGCATATTGCACGAGTGCGTTGGTGCGTTTTCCTGGGGCGACCATTCCTGGCCAGCGGGCTACCAAACCGGTATGCAGGCCGAGGTTCCAGGTGGTCCACTTGGCACCTGGGAATTGGGCACCTTGCTCAGAAGTGAAAAGGACGAGGGTGTCGTCCGCGTGTCCGGTTTCGTGGAGTGTCGCGAGAATGTCGCCCAGTTGGCTGTCCATGTACGTAATTTCGGCGAGGTAGCGGGAAAAGTCTTCCCGTGTCTCCGCTGTATCGACGAGATTTGGCGGCAGATCGAGACTTTCCGGCGGGTATTGACTTACGTCGCCCATCACCCACGGCACATGCGGATCGACCAAACCGATCACAAGGCAAAAGGGATCGCTGCTTCGCCCCATGAATGTGCGAATCCCTGTTAAGTCGTGGGGGTTCGTCGGGTTTCTGCAGCAATTGCGTTCAAAACCATTCACCAACTCGAACGGATAGGCCGCTTCAGGCTTGAGACCAATCTTGCCTGCGATCCCGACACGGTAGCCCAGATCGCCTAGGTGATGGGGCATACTTGTGACTTCCGGACGTGAAGCGGCGTGGTTCCAAGCGCATCCATTCCGCATGGGATAGAGCCCGGTGTAGAGTTCTGAACGGCACGGCATGCACATGGCCATGCCCATGTAGGCGCGGTCGAACACTAAGCCCGCCTTGGCAAGTCGGTCGATGTTCGGCGTCTTCGCATTGCGCCCGCCAAAGAGCGGCAGGTCGTTGTAGGTGCAGTCGTCGGAAATGATGAGGAGTATATTGGGTGGCATATCTGGGTTTGATGGTGGGTTCATGACAGAACGGGAGCGAAGAGCCCACCTTGGACCGTGCGATTTTGGAAGGAGGCCTGGGCGGCGGTGTCGGCGTAAAACCAGTCGGTAAAGGGCACGCGATGCGGGGTCTCATTGAGCATGTCCCACACAGCTGCTACCCAACGGTCAAACGCGGCCCGATCCTTCTCAAGCGTGGCGCACCAGAGCATCCAATCACTCTTGGTAAAAAGCCTTCGGTTATCGAGAGGCGGACCATAGGGAAGGAAGCGTGAATGGTAGAAGGTGAGCTCTCGATCGATCAGCTCAGATGGAAAAAGGCTCAGCCCGAGCAGTTGATCCCAGACCCAATTATATTTGAGACTCCAGGTGTCGGGTTTGTCATAGGCGAGGCGGGAGCATCCCGCCACGTCGTCCCATGCGAGCTGGTGCCATTCGTCGACCATGTTACGTGCGGTCTCCCACACCTCTGCAGCCTCTTCGGCGCGTCCGGTTTTTTCGCAGAGCCAGGCATACGATCCAATGCCGAGAATCGCTTTCACCGCCAGGTTTGCATTGTGCGCCAAGTGCCCCGAGTAGTCGTCGGTACAGAGCTGTTCGCCGGGATCGACACCGAATTTGATCAGGTATCGTGCCCATTGCGCGACCAAGTCCCAGTTGGCTTCGGCGAATGGGGCGTCGCCAGCATATTTCGCGACAGCTGCGAACATGATGAGCATGTTACCGCATTCTTCCACCGGCATTTGTTGTTCTAGGCGGAAATTCCCAGGAAGCATGGGGTGGGTGCGGCCATAAACCTGACCATTCCCTTTCGGATAGCGACCGATGTCGTGTGGGGCGAAGTCAAAGCTCCACTCCGCGCTGCGGGCGTAGTCCAACACGGGGCGCATCATGCCTTTCACCAATTCGGGGTTGTAACGCAGAAAGAGTGGCATGGAGGGACTACTCACATCGACGGTGGTCATGCATCCGTTGGAAAAGCATTCCTTCGAATGAAACTCCACTTCGCCCGTGGGGTTTGCAACCAGCTTGTGACCGGCGATGGATTGGCGGTAGGCCAGTGCGCAAATGTCACGGTATTTCGGCCCGCCCCGGCCTAACATCTCCGCATTGAATTGGGCATCGAAGGCGACGCATGCTTCACGCGTAGCATGGTAGTCGTCCTGCACTTCGGCTAGCATTTCGCCAAATGTCTTGCCGTGGCGTGCCCAATATCCAGGCACCGGTCGGTGAGCCACTTCAATCGCCGCATTCAAATCATCATAGGCAATAACGAGGAATGCTTCCATCGACTGTCCAGAGGCCACTTTTTGGCGGAAGCGAGCGGCCAGGAGATGGGCGCGGCAGGCCTCCCGCTTGAGATCGGTTTCCTCCGGGTAAGGCGCGTCGGCTTCGGCTGTTTTGAGGTCCCATTCTTTAACCAATGCGGTGTGAACCAGCGTGGGCTGCTCGGGAGCGAACAAGTGCACGTGCCCCCATTCGATGCGCCGATCGTCACCGGCTTCGCGGAGGATGTGCTGGCTGACACTGCCCGCACGGAGCGTCTTCAAGTCGTTCGCATGCTGGTAGTGTTCCGCCACGACCCACTGCTCGCGCTCGTTGACTGCTAGCAGTGGAGAGACGCCAAATTCGATGGTTACATCGTGTTCCTCGCCATCAAGGCTGCGGACATGGAATTCTACGAAGCTGGCAGGACGGGAGGTACATTCCAGATCGTTTAACAAAAGCGGAGTCCAAAATCGGACCTGGAGTGCGATGCCGTAAACTTCAAAGTCATAAGTCGTCGTCGTGGCGTCGACGGTCAGAGCCCGCTGCTGAGCCATATTCAAAACCGGTTGGCGTCCGCAGAAGCTGACCTTGCGCTGGTCGACTCGAATGAGGCCTACTAGGGGATGGGGAGTGCCAGTCCAGTGGCGTGTTGGCTCGGTTGCGAGGTGGTCGGCAAAGCTCCAGACAGAGAAATTGGGATCGACTGCGATGAGTGGCACAGCGGGCCAGCGACAGGATGGGAGGGTGGTTTTCATCGTTTGTGAAAGGGTGAATGCTTCATCCTGCTCGTTTAAGCGAAGGCCGAGATGATTTGAATGCTTGCCTGTTCGAAAAACCTGTCATTTTATGACATCGAAAATGAATGCGATGAGCCGCCCCATGCCGAGAGCTTCCTATGATGGGGGCCATCAGGAAATCTTCCTGGGGCCGAGGACGATGCAGCGACATTTGCCTTTAAATTCAGAAGCGGCGCTGCCGCTGTTGCGCATGGGTGTCATTCTTGCGGGCATCAGCGAGTTTGATCCGAGCATGCAGATTCTCCGGAGGGATCATGGTTTCCACCTCCTTTGCATCTCTTTGGCAGGCGGAGCTGTGATTGAACTGGCGGACGGCATTGAGATGGTAAATGCGGGCGAGGTCTGGCTTCTGCCGGCGCGGACGGCTCATGCATACCGGCCCTGCCACGAAGGTTGGTCCGTGCTATGGTTTCACTTGTCAGACCAAATCTGTCGGCCTGACCTCTCCAAAACTCCCATCTCGCGCATCTCCTGGTTTCCCGACCGGATGCCGATGCTCGCCGAGGGCTTTATCCATGAGGCCTTGGTTGGTCTGCATAATTCCGTCAGTTCCGGTCAAGCTTACGCCACGCTGTTGCGTAATCTGATTGATCGATTCCTCGGCGTGGAATGGGCGGTTGGAGCGACGCGACAACGGAAGGCACTGGATCGACTCCTTGCCGAGGTGGCGGCGAATATTCAACATCCTTGGACCGTAGAGCAAATGGCGGCACGCCTGCACACCTCATCAACGCATCTGCATCGTTTAATGAAGACCCATTCCCAAACCCACCCCAAGACCTTTCTTCGGCACTTGCGGATGCAAAAAGCCTGCGAACTCTTGCACGAACCTCAGCACACCATAGAGATGATCGCCGAAGCGGTCGGTTACACCTGCCCATTTTCCTTTTCCAAAACGTTCAAGCGCCACACCGGTCGCAACCCCCGAGACTACCGCAAAGCTGCATCCGCCCGTCGAACGGGGGAGTAAAGCAGCGCTCCTGTTCTTATGAAACAGGAAGGGGTTACTCCACAACCACTCGAACCAAACGGTCCATGATCGCTTCGTTGCCGATGACGCCGATGGGTCTTCCATCTCGATCCACCACGGCGGCCATGGTGAGCCGGGCGGCCCGCAACCGTCTGACCAACGCGAAGGCTGATTCTTCTCTCGCCGCTCGCACCATCCGGCGCAGCGATTGATCGACCGTCGCCCCCGCTTGTTGGTCAAACAACAAATCGAGTAGATGCACCAGCCCCCGGAATTGCCCATCCTTGCCCATCACCGGCAGCCGGTCGAGATCGTGCTCTAAGCCCCGCGCAATGGCCATCTCTACGGGGGTTCCGGAATTCACATAGATCACCTGCGCCATGGGAATCATGACATCGGCCAGCCGCACCGCTTTAAAGTCGATCACGCCGTGAATCAGTCGGCGTTCATCGGCCGAGATGGTCCCGAGCCGCTCCCCTTCGCGGGCGGCGGACTTCATCTCTTGTCGGGCCGCGAAAATGCTGCGCCGGGTACTGCCAGGTTCCGTTTCCCGCACGATTCCGAGCCAACCGAGCGGAGCGAGAATCGGGAGAAAGAGAAGCCGAGCTAGCCAGAGGAGCCGACCGAAAAAGGCGAGCGCCCGATAGGGAAACCGTTGAAACAACGCTTTGGGCAGCATTTCAGTGCCGAAAAGAAAAATCGGAAGCGCCAGCAGAAAAGCGGTCAGATAGCCCCATCCCCCCTGGGCGTTGACTGCCAGACGCACTCCAATGGCGAGCGCACTGATGTTAGCCAGGCTCGTGGTGAGCAGGACGGTGGCAAAGAGCCGCGCCGGTTGCTTAAGCAATTTCGCCAGCCGGATCGCCGCCGGATCCCCCCGGTCGCACTGGCTGCGTAATCGCACCCGATTCACACTCATCAACCCTGCTTCAATACCGGAGAAAATGGCTGACAACCCCAGCAAACCTATCATGGCCAGAGCGATCATTCCGCCTCCTCCTCTTCAGGAGCCGTCCGCCCGGGGATTTCGAGGAGTGCATCTTTAATCCGCTTGCGGCTGGTGCGCCGCACGGTGATCCGCACCCCGTCGAACTCCAACCGATCCCCCGGCTTGGGTAATCCGTCATTTTGATGAAACAACCAGCCGCCAATCGTGTCGATGCCCGGTCGCTGCCAATCGGGGAGCCCGAGTTCCATCAGATCTTCGATGCGCGCACTGCCGCTGACAAGGAGGGTGCCGTCCCCCACCTCTTCGATATACAGATCCCGGTCGCCTCTCGGCACGGCGTCACTGATGATTTCCTCAATGATATCGGAGAGGGTGACTATGCCTTGGGTGCCGCCAAATTCATCCACCACGATCACCGCCGGTTTGGGAGCGGCCAGGAATTCTTTAAGCAGAACCACCGCCCGCATGGTGTCGGGGACAAAGATGGGAGGTATCAACAGCTTCAGGTAGGGGGTGCCCGACTGGGCGAGCAACCGTTGGGTGATCAGCAGCCCGCGCACTTCATCCGGCGTTTCTCCAAAGACCGGCACATGGCGGTAACGCTTCTGCTTGAGCTCGACGATGGCCCTTTCGTTAGACCAATCATCGGGCAGAGAAAAAATATCGACTCTCGGGGTCATCACATCTTTCACCGACTTGTCGTCGAGCTTCATGATTTCGAAAATCATCTCCGCTTCATCCGCTTCGATCGCTCCATCCTCCTGGCCGAGGGTCACCAACGTTTGCAATTCTTCTTCCGACAAATGCCGGGAGAGCCGGGCAGAAGGAGGAATCAGAAGGCTCGCCACCCGTTCGGAGAGATGGTCAAGCGCCTCGGCCACCGGCTGCAAGACCGGGGCGACCAAAAGAAATGCCGGGGCTGTCCAGCGCGTGACCGCTTGTGGTTGGCGTCGGGCGATTAGTTTGGGCAGCAGGGCGAATCCAAAGACAATCAGAGCAAAAAGAATCAGGCTCGAAAGCCAGAGCGGTGCTGCCAATTCATTCTGGTGAAGCAAAAAGAGGGCGGCGACCACAAGGGGGACATTACAGAGTGTGTCGGCGAGCAACAGCAGATGCAACGTGCGCCGGGGCTCCTCCAAGACCCGTCGGGCCACGCCGCGCAACCGGGGATGGGCGCTGGCAAGTTGACGGAGGTCGCCGGGAGCCAAGCTGAAAAAAGCGGTCTCCATCGCCGAAAAAATGGAAGAGAGTAGTCCAAGCCCCAATAAGAGCAGCAGAAGCTCCAAATCAACCCACTCATTCATGACACGACCAGGCGCGGCGGAACCGAGAGGGGAATGCCGCGCCGGTGGGGGAAAGCCCTTTTAAACAAAATCGTCTCCTGCATGCATGGGGAACCATCCCCTTGGGATGAGTCAACCAGAAGAGCCGCCGATGAAAAGCGGAAAAATGTAAAAGCCCTCAAGACCCCACGGCCAATAAGCAGGCTTTTCGCCGACTCCATCCGACCTCATTGCCAACACGTGTTAGTCAAAGGGGAACCCAGCCCCGGCGTTGTAATCGCCAATCTGGTAGCTGCCTTGCGAGACAGAGCCGCTTCCAATGGTATTGGGTACCATCGACCCGTTCAAATTGATGTCTCCGAAGCCGCCTCCGCTGAAATTTCGGGTGTTCGCAAAAATCCGCAGGACGTCCGACATGGAGCTGGTGCCAACGTTGACGGTGGTATCGATAAAGGTCTGCGAGGTAATCATGCCGGGGCCAACCCCAATGTTCCCTCCGCTCACTTGCAGAGAACTCACCTGCACATTGCCATCCCCTACGAGTCCGATGGTCGAGCCGGTTCCCGTGAGGTTGACCACTCCGGCCACGACCGAGCCGAGCCCAAAGTTCAGACTAGCTGCGGAGAATGGGGCGGACCCGATTGCGATGCCTTGGCTGGAGTTGGCGGCGGCGCTCATGTCGACGGGGCCTGAGAAACTATAAGAGCCGGGGGTGGAATATCCCCGGAGTTCTTGAAGCACGGCACCGCCTTGCACATTCACCGTGTTGGCTTCCAGTATGGTCCCGGTGAAGTTGCCTCCTTCCATGAGAAGGCTTTGGGTGCCGAGACTTTGCACATCGACGTTGCCCCCCGCCATCACGCCGACGGAGGAAAATCCACTGAGCATTTGACCAGGTGCTTGCAACCCACCGGTGCCGAGGCGAAGACTGAGAATCCGGCCGGGGCTGGTCATAACGGAAAAGTCGGCGCTGCTGGTCGCGCCCAAAAGCTGAAGATCGATGTTTTGCGTGGTGCCGTAATTGATTGGGTTGGATTGAAATTGAATGCTCGTTGCAGCATCGAGCAGCAAGGAGCCAAAAGTCGTGGCTGCGGACGGATTGTAATCAATCACGTTCCCAAAAAATTGGGCGGCATTCGCGCTGCCGCTGCCATTGAAGAAAAGATCGCCCTGTTCCGACCGAGCCATCCACTCTCCGGTCAGGTTCCAAGCGCCCCCAAGGGTCAGGTTGTCGAATGCCCGGATCATCGCGGTCTGGCCATTGATTTGTGAAACGCCCGCTCCAATCAGGGCTGAGCCGTTGGAGGCGAGAAAGAGCTGTTTGGCGGTCAAGTCGCCGAGAATCTGCATTTCCCCAGGACCGCGTGAGAAGAGCGTGAGGTCGATGCCGTTGCCAAGATTCAGCCCTCCGCCCGTCTGTAGGGTAAAGGGACCGCGGTCGGTGAAGAGAGCGAAGCCGCTCAGGCCGCTGGCGGTCAAATCAATGGGGCCGGTGATATCGATGCCGTTCACCCCGACAAAGACGAGCTGGGTCGGCCCGTCGGTGGTATCCACCCCGAACCCGCCCTGGATTTCGAGGGCATCGAATCGGAACAACCCGAAGACGTCGGTGAACAACGGATTGTTATCCAATTGCAAGAGGGTGTTGTTGCCGGGTGTTGTAAAAAGGGTGTCGATCGAATGTTTCATAAAACCAGTCGTCGCCGGAGTTCCGCCACGGCCCAAACGGCATGTTCCGCCACGAGCGGGTGCGGATGGGCCGTCGCTTGGGTGAGCGCGGGAAAATCGTCTCGGGAACCGGTGTTTCCGAGCACGACGCACACATTCCGCTGCCAACGCGGGAGCTTGAGCCGTTTGATTGGGGAGCCCTTGAAAAAGGTGCGGAAGGTCGGTTCATCCCATTCCAGGCAATCCCGAAGCTGGAGTTTGGCGAGACCTTCTGGCATTTGAAAAGTGGCTTCACGGCTTTCCCGGGCAAAACGGTTCCAGGGGCAAACCTCGATGCATTCATCACATCCGTAAACCCGGTCCCCAATCGCACGCCGCAGCGGCTCGGGAATCGCCCCCTTGTTTTCAATGGTCAGCCAGGCGATGCAGCGCCGGGCATCGACCCGCCGCCCCTCCAAAATGGCTTCGGTCGGACAGGCCTCGACGCATCGCAAACAACGGCCACAATGATCGCGTTCCGGCTTGGAAACGGGGAGTTCGAGGGTGGTCAGAATCGTGCCGAGAAAAAACCAAGCCCCGCGCTGCCGATGAATGGCCATCGTGCTTTTTCCCTGCCAAGCGATGCCGGCCAAGGTGGCGAAGTCGCGTTCCAATACCGGGCCGGTATCCACATAGACCCGCTGAGTCCCACCGTCGGCTTCCATGATCGCGGCGAGTTGCCGGAGCCGTTTTTCAATCAAATCATGGTAATCCCCGCCCCAGGCGTATCGGGCGATTCGTCCGACCTCTTGGCGCGGGGTGTCCCCCTGGAAATACTCCATCCCAACGACGACCAGCGAACGAGCGCCGGGCATCACTTGACGGGGATCGGTCCGACGCTCCGGAGCCCGCTCCAACCAGGTCATGTCAGCCTGACACCCGGCGGCTAGCCAATCTTTAAACGCCTCGGCGTGCGGAGCCCGGACCGCCGGGGCCACGCCGAAGAGGGTAAAGCCCAATGCCTCCGCCTGGGTCAGCAATGTTTCCGCTAGCCTTTCCTGCACCCCGCTTCCCTACGACGTCCAGGTCCGCCGGGCAAGCCGACTGCGCCTCACCCCGCCACAGCAGCCTCGGGCAGATGGAGCGGCAGGGCGGTGGCCGTGTTGTTTTCAAAGCGGCGACCCGGTGCAATGCGGGCTTCTCTCCCTTGCACGATGGCTTTGGCAGCGGGATTCAACCTTTCAAGCAACCCTTCGCTTGGAATGTAGGGATACCGTAGGCCGAGGCAGTGCGGGGAGTATCGGTAGATGAGGATCCGGCGTTCACCAGGATTGATGCGGGACGAACCGCCGTGCAAAAGCCCATCGGTGAACATCAAGGCGTCCCCGGCTTTTAATCTAACCTCGATCGCCCCAAGGGTTTCGTCCGGTTTATCTTTTCGGTAAACCGAATTGAATCGGCCTTCCCCGGCCCCCTCGCGAAGGCAGGGGTGCACTTCGTGGCTCTTGTGGCTGCCAGGGACGACGACCGTGCATCCATCACCCGGGCCAATATCCGTGAGGGCCATGAGAATGTTGATCTGTCCGACATTCCACGCGCCGGTGTGATGGCGGAAGGCGAGAGGAAAATAGGGGGTGTGCCCTCCGCTATGAATCCCAATAAAGCCGCCCTGACCCCGCACATTCAAGAACGCCTCATTCAAGGTAAGTCGATTGGCATCATTGCACATATAACGTTGCAACAACTCGGTCCAGAGCGGGTAATCGATCAACGACTCAAAGACGGGGCCGCCTTCGATAATGTTTTGATAATTCACCCCATCCTCATGACCGTAGGTATGGGTCTCGACGTCGCCGAGCCAAGTGCCCAGGGGAAGATCTTTCGGCTGCAAATCAATCCAGGCATTGATCCATGCAAGCTGCTCGGCATCCAGGGCTCCATCAAGAATGTGGTAACCGCGCAGGTCAAAAAGGTAATCTTTTTCCTCGGGTGTTAGTTGGGAGAACGGTTTTTCCATGAGGCCTGACCCTGGCTTAGGGGCGGGAGAAAGTCTTTACCTCTTTGGCTAAAAAGCTTTCATTTTTTGTCATGCGCGTCGTGCTCGCCCTGCAACCCGATGAACCGGGTCGGGTGCATTTGCATGATCGGGCGCGGAAAGGCGGGCCTTGGCAGGGGCCACCTCATCGGCATGACGAGCTGGAGTGGAATCTCGTGGTGCGCGGTCGTGCGGCGGTCTTGGTGGTGGATCAGCGTTTTGAACTGACCCCCGGCGCGATGCTCTGGCTTTTTCCTGGGCAGGATCATGTTGTCGCGGAGCAATCACCCGATTTCGCCATGTGGGTGGTGGTGTTTCGGCAGAAGTTTGTGCGGGAATGGACGGCGGGGGGCCGGGGCGAATTGGCCCGTCGGTTGCCGAGCCATACGCGTTGCCGAGTCCTCTCCGGGCCGACGGCGACCATGCTTGAGGCGCTCTGTGCGGAAAACGCCACGACGGATCCGGCAGGCATCGAGCGGCGGGCCGGGCTTGCGTTTCTCCTCGTCGGAGGTTGGCGCATCGCGGAAACGGCGGGACGCTCGTCGGGCCCGCGAACGCTACATCCCGCCGTGGCCCGAGCGGCCCGCATTTTGCAGGAGCGTCCGACGCTTGAATCGCTGGCGCTCCTTGGGCGCGAGGCGGGCTTGTCGGGAGGGCGCTTAAGTCGGTTGTTTCATGCCCAGACTGGCGTGTCGCTGAGCCGATTCCGCTCCAGAGAACGGTTGCGACGGTTTTTCGCGTTGTTCGACGGTGGCCCAGGGCGAACCATGCTGGAAGCCGCGCTGGAGGCTGGTTTTCGCAGTTACGTGCAGTTTTACCGGACCTTCCGGGCCGAAACCGGGCGCGGGCCGCGCGAATATTTTCACGGATACCCTCCGATTTCATAAAAACAGGCTGGGTTTGATGAACCAGGGGGGAGAATCCGACCGGATTTTCCAACAAGGCGCTGGGCAAAGGGAGCGGTTGCGCGTTAATCGTGCGGGATGGGCGTTTACCGCCGGTGTTTCCACTATTTTCAACCTTTCAAAGCGGCCACGGCAGGAGCGGTCTTCCTTTCGATCGCCGCGATTGGATTTAGCCTGCTCAAACCGTGGCCATTTAAATGGATCATCGACGGTGTGCTGGCGGGTGGCACGGAGGCATACCGAGTCTGGCTGGGCGGGGCGCTGGCGGCTTGGAGTCCGATCCAACTCATTTTCCTCCTGTGCGGCTTGCTGGTGGTGATTCATGCGGCCTGGGCGCTCATTAATTTCGCGGCCAACTACCTTTTCGTCGATGTCGGGCTCCGGGTGTTGCTGGCGCTGCGCACCGATCTTTACCGGTCGCTGCATGCCCTCCCGCTCCGGTTTCATGACGCCCGCCGGAGTGCGGACTCGGCTTTTCGAGTGGCCTACGATACCCAGGCGATCCAAACGATTTATAACCGTGGCTTTTCCAACATTTTTAGTTCGGGCGTCCTGATTGTGGGGGCTCTGGCGGTGATGGCGGCGCTGAGTTGGGAGTTAGCCCTGATTTCGCTCGGGATTATTCCGGTGCTCTACTTTGCCATCCGCCATTTCGCTCTCCGCATTCGCAACGAGTCGATGACGATTCAGGAACGGGAAAGCGCCCTGCTGACCCTCGCGCAGGAAGGGCTCAGCGCGTTGCGCCTCGTGCAGGCTTTCAATCGGGAACAATTTGAGGTCGACCAATTCTCCCGCCAGGCCGGGGCGAGCCGACAGGCGCATCTACGGTTGAACATGACCAACATCTGGAGCTCGCTCGTGGTGGGCTTGATCATCGCCGTGGCCACCTCGCTCATGCTCGTCCTGGGATCGGTCTATGTTTTGGAAGGCCGGTTGCAGTTGGGCAGTCTCTGGGTGCTCGTTTCTTACGTCGCGATGTTGTATGCCCCGGTCGAAACGCTTAGCTACACCGCGTGGGCCATGGAAGGAGCCACGGCCGGTGCCAGCCGCTGTTTTGAAGTGCTCGACCGAGCGAATGAAGTCCCGGAAGAGGCCGGGGCCGCCCCGCTCCAAATCGGGGCCGGAGAAATTCAATTGCAAAATGTCTCGTTCGGCTATCGGCACGAACGCGAGATCCTCCGCGATATTAGCCTCGTGATTCCCGCAGGAAAAACCACCGCGCTCGTGGGAGGGACGGGGGCTGGGAAGAGCACGATCTTTAGCTTGTTACCCCGCTTCTATGACCCTGCTCTCGGTCGGGTGCTCTTTGATGGTCAGGATGTCCGGTCGGTGACGAAAGCTTCGCTCCGTGCCGGCATTAGCATTGTGCTTCAGGACACCCTGCTTCTCTCCTGCTCCATTCGGGAGAATATCGCCTATGGTCGCCCGGACGCTGACGAAGCGGCGATCATCGAAGCGGCGAAACGGGCGCAGGCACATGATTTTATCTCCGACCTTCCAGAAGGCTACGAAAGCTTGGTAGGAGAACGCGGAGCCCACCTAAGTGTCGGTCAACGCCAACGCATCGGCATTGCCCGCGCCTTCTTAAAAGACGCTCCCGTCTTGCTCCTGGACGAACCGACCTCCGCGCTGGATCCCACGACGGAACAAGCGGTGATGCAGACCATCGAATCGTTGATGCAGGGGCGGACGACGCTTCTGGCCACCCATCGAATCGCCAGTATCCATCACGCCGACCAGATCGTCCTCCTAGAGAATGGGGCGATCGCCGAGGCCGGCACCGGACCTGAACTCCTCGCGCTTGGCGGACGCTACGCCGCACTCTATCATGCGGCGATCGGTTCCGGGAGGGAACCTCAATGAAAAAACAAGGACCAAAAATCGTGGTGCTCGGCTTCATGGGAGCCTGCCCCATTGCCGGGGTGCTCTGGCAGCACTTGCACTATCTTGAAAGCCTCCGTCGGTTGGGCTGCGACGTGTGGTATTTGGAAGATACCGCACGGTTTCCCTATAATCCGGAGGCGTTTGATGTCGCCGCCGATTATCATTATGCAGCCGGGGCGATTGCCCAGGTCATGGACGGGATCGGGTTGGGCAACCGCTGGGGTTATGTCGCCCGCCATCTCGATCCGGTGGAGACTGTCGGGCTTTCCCATCCGCAAATTCAGGCGTTGCTCCGCGAGGCCGATGCCGCCCTGAATATATGCGGTTCGCATCTGATTCACGATGCGCTCGCGAAAAGTCGCTGCCTCATCTATGTCGAGAGCGATCCGGGGGTGGAACAAATCAAAGTCGCCAACGGAGACGAGACCACCCGCAACCATCTTGCCGCGCATCATCACCTGTTCACGTTCGGCGAATGGGTGCCCACCCCGCATTTTCCCGTCCCACTCGAAGGATTAACTTGGTTGCCAACGCGTCAACCGGTGGTCACGGACTTGTGGCAAAGTCACCCTCCCGAGTCGGCGGCCTCCTATTCTACCATCGCGAACTGGTCGACCTCCGGCCAAAAAGATATTCGTTGGCAGGGAGAGACCTATCTTTGGAGCAAATCCCTCGAGTTTCTAAAATACCAATCCGTCCCCGCCCTGGCCGGGGTGCAGGTAGAAATGGCCACCGATATTCCGGATCCGGCCGTGGCTGATGCGTTCGGTGCCCACGGTTGGCACCTGACCCTGCCGCATCGGCTTAGCATCGGCACGGATGACTACCGAAGTTACATCCAACGGTCCCGCGGGGAATTTACCGTGGCCAAAGATCAGTATGTCCGCCTGCGCACCGGGTGGTTCAGCGATCGGAGTGCCTGTTATCTGGCCGCTGGTCGACCGGTGATCACGCAGGAGACAGGATTTAGCGAGGTGTTCGGTCAACCTGACGGTGGGGTGATCGGCTATTCTACCATCGAAGAAGCCGTGGAGGCCTTGCGCCGTGTGGAGGCGGATTACCCTGCGCACGCCCGGCAGGCGAAAGAGGTGGCGCGAGAATGGTTTGAGGGAGAGAAAGTGATGAAGAGCCTCTTGGAACGGGCAGGCCTTTGGTGAACGTTGTCGTCAACGGTTGGCAGCGGGTCGGAGCAGGGCGTCGAGCGGCTCGCGGCTGTGGGGTGGTCGGCCGGTTTGTTCGTCGAGAATCCTTCGGACACGGACGCTTGGGGTGCTCTCCAAAGCAAACCCCAGCGCCACCGCCAGCGCCCGTTCAAATCGAGCGACCAAGAGCGGGGTGGGCGGATGTCCGTCGAGATAGGCCCAGGCTTTTCCTAACAATTCGAATAGTGCCGGAGCCGGATCTTCCCCTGCTGTCAACATGAGAATCAGCTCGGCAAAATAGAGGCCAGCCGTTGCGGAGGGATAATCCCGGGCGATTCGGGCATGCAAACTTTCCACAAGAATCTCGGTCCCCGTATGGATTTCACTCGTGCGCGAAGGCTTCCAACTGATCGATGCTTGATGAAAAAAGTCGATGCGCCCGTGGAACGGAGACTTTCCCCCGCGCGCTCCTTTCCAAATGGTCTTCACCCGACCATGATGACGGGTGAACCAGACCGCGATGAGCGAGGTGTCGCGGTAAGCGAATTTTTGGAGGAGCAACCCCTGGTCGGTAAGGGTGGGCATGATGAGCGGCAGGCCGGAACGCCCCCCCTCGGTGCGGGGCTGACTATGCGGGGCTGACTATTGCGGATTCACCGCGTGGATGGCCCGTTTTTCAACGGCGAGGGCGGCTTCTTTGATGGCCTCCGTGAGGGTGGGATGGCCGTGCACAGTCCGGGCGATATCTTCGCTGCTGCCGTGAAATTCCATCACGGTCACAATTTCCGGAGCGAGCTCGCTGGCAATGGGCGAGAGGAGATGGCCCCCGAGCAGGCGGTCGGTTTCCGCGTCAGCGATTAGCTTCACGAAGCCGTCGGCATCCCCATTCGCCAGCGCCCGCCCGTTGGCGCGGAAGGGGAATTTCCCGACTTTAATGCGACGCCCCTGTTCCTTGGCGGCTTCTTCGGTGAGGCCGATAGAGACCCCTTCTGGGTGGGTGTAAATGATCCCTGGAATCGCGTCGTAAGCGACATGGCCGGGTTGATTGACGATTCGTTCGACGCAGGCCACCCCTTCTTCCTCGGCTTTGTGGGCGAGCATCGGGCCGGCAATCAGGTCGCCGATCGCATAGACTCCCTCGATGTTCGTGCGGAAATGGGCGTCGGTTTTTACCCGGCCTCGCTCGTCCAAGGCGAGCCCGACTCGTTCGTCCACACACCCTTCCAAGAACGGTTTGCGCCCGACCGCGACCAGGATTTTATCGCCGGCGAACTCTAGTGCGGCTCCCTCTTTCTCGGCGGTGAGCACGGCTCCAGCGGGCTGCTGTTGGAGGCCGGTGACTTTCACGCCAAGATGAAATTCAAGCCCTTGGGTGGTCAGCGCTTTTTGCAGGCCCTGGGCGACTTCATGATCGAACCCTGGGGCAATGCGAGGGAGGTATTCCACGACGGTGACCCGCGCCCCGAGTCGGCACCAGACCGAACCGAGCTCCAACCCGATGGCTCCAGCCCCGACCACCACGAGATGTTCGGGGATTCGGTCAAACGCGAGCGCTTCCTCACTGGTCACCACGGTCTCTCCGTCGGTCGGCAGAAAGGGGAGAGAGACCGGCACACTCCCGCAGGCGAGGATCACATGAGGTGCCGTCAGGAGGGTCTCTTCGGTGCCCGTCACGGCGACGGTGCGGGGGCCAAGCAATTTGCCGCTCCCTTCGAAGCGGGTGATGCCATTTTTTTTGACCAACATGCCGACGCCGCCGACGAGCTGACTGACGACTTGGTTTTTGCGGGCGAGCATTTTTTCCAGATCGACCCGGACGGAATCGCAGACAATGCCGTGATGAGCGGCTTCGTGTTGGGCGAAATGGAATTGTTGACTGGAATGCAGGAGGGCTTTGCTGGGAATGCAGCCGATATTCAGGCAGGTGCCGCCCAGTTCCTTCCGTTTTTCGATGAGGGCGGTTTTGAGACCGAGTTGGGCGGCACGGATGGCAGCGACGTAGCCGCCGGGACCGGCCCCGAGGATGATGAGATCGAATTTAGTGTCAGGCATCGGGTGGGCAGGCGGGGATCAAAATTCGAGCAACAATCGGGTGGGATCTTCAATGCAATCTTTGACGCGCACGAGGAAGGTGACGGCTTCTTTGCCATCCACCACGCGATGATCGTAGCTCAGGGCAAGATACATCATGGGGCGAATGACCACCTGACCGTCGCGGGCGACCGGACGTTCCTGAATGCTGTGCATGCCCAGGATGCCGCTTTGGGGCGGGTTGAGAATGGGCGTGCTCAGGAGCGAACCGTAAACGCCGCCATTGGAAATCGTGAAGACGCCCCCCTGTAAATCCTCGATCCGCAACTTGCCTTCGCGCGCTTTGGTCGCAGCGGCGGCCAATTCCTTTTCTAGATCAGCAAACCCTTTCTTATCCGCATCCCGAACGACCGGAACGACGAGGCCTTTCTCCGTGCCGACGGCGACCCCGATATCGAAGTAGTGATGCTGCACGAGTTCATCGCCGTCCAACCGGGCATTCAAACTCGGGACAGCCCGGAGCGAGTCCACGACGGCTTTGATGAAAAATGACATGAACCCCAGCTTCACCCCGTGCCTTTTCACGAAGTCTTCCTGAGCCCGTTTCCTCAGAGCCATGATGCCGCTCATGTCCGCTTCGTTGAAGGTCGTGAGAATGGCGGCGGTCTGTTGGGCCATCACCAGTTGGCTGGCGATTTTGCGCCGTAACGGGGTCAGCTTTTTGCGGGTCACCCGCTCCCCTTCCGCAGTTGGTGCAACTGGGGCGGTCGTCGGTTCCTGGGCTGGGGGCGGGGAGGGAGCTGGCGTGGCGAGATGGGCCACCAC